>NZ_JAAAYH010000516.1:0-5808 GCF_018035285.1 Streptomyces sp. MK37H
AGTTGCTTCACATCAAGCGTTTTTTGGAAGGGGGTACCCAGAGGCCGTCAGTCCGGCCGGGTCTCAGCCCGGGGCCACAGGAGCCGCCACCGGGACGCACCACCACCGGCCCGTCGGCCGGCGGCGAGGCCCGCGCCCCCATCCCCCGCCCCCATGCTCAATGGCGCCGAAGGCGCGAGACGAGACCCGCACCGCGCCACCGGCCCCAGCACCGGAACGCGGCCACGACGGTCACACGTTCCCCGGCAGACGGTCGAAATCGCCCCGCTTGAGCCCCCGGATAAAGGCAGCCCACGGGGCTGGCTCGGTGGCGATGACGACCGCCGGATCGTCGCTTTCGCGGATGAGTATGAGGTCGGGAGACGGCGCGGAGACCTCGACACACTCCGCGCTGACTTGACCACTGCTGAAGCTCGACTTGCGCCAACAGGACATGCCCAGGGCTCCCCTTCACAAGGTGTACAGCAAGTGCTGGATGAGCTGGAGTGAATCCCTCTCGGTATAGCACTCGCGTTCGCCCCGAGGGGCAATGGGCGGCAGGGCCACCGCGCTGAGATGCTCGAAGGCCGAGTTGTACTGGGTCAGATGCTCACGGTCCCCCAGGAAGACGGATGAGACCGGATGCTCGACGTAGACCGTGCTCAGTTCGGGGACGCGGCTGTCCAAGATGCTGAAGGGGGCTCCCGGCGTTGTCGAGTTGACGTCCGACTTGAACGGCAGCAGCTGAATGCGCACGTGAGGCAACTCGGCCATCGTGACAAGGTGCTCGATCTGGCGGCGCATGACGTCGCTGGGCACGAACTTCATCAGGAGGGCGGCTTCATGGATGACCGCATGGAAGAGCTGCGATCCGTTGGCCAGCACGTGCTGTCGTCGCTGCCGGAACTCAACGCCTGCGTCGATCACTTGCGGGCTGTCCGGCTGGCCGCTCTCGAAGAGGCAGCGCATGTAGTCCGCCGTCTGGAGTAGACCCGGCACGTACATCCACTGGAACGAGCGGTGCGCCACGGCACTCGCCTCCAGTTCCGCGAGATCGAGGGCTCGGGCGTTGTGGCTGGCTTTGTAGGGCGACCACCACCCCCGACCCGTGGCCTGACTCAGCTCGCACAACCCATCAACCAAGGGATGGCTTGTGCAACCGTATGCCGCCGCAAGGGCTCGCAGTTTCCCCTCCGGGATGGCCGTGCGACCCGTCTCGATGTGACTCATGTGCGCTCGCCCGAGTCCCGCATGGGCTCCCGCCTCCGTTGCGGACAAGCCACTCGCCTCGCGCAGCTTCCGTAGCTCCTCACCCAGCCGTCGTTGCCGTTGGGTCGGGTTGGCCCGCAGCCCCATCGCGCGACTCCCTTCGTGGATCAGGCGCAGTCTGCCCGCTTTTGCGGCGAGCGGTCCACTCGGGAGAGGGAATTTCCGACATTAGGTTGCGCTAGCTAAACCGACATCTCTACCGTCGAAGGCACATCGCCCAACCGGCGTCCGCCGAGCGGCCGTTGGCCGAAGGAGGCAACATCACCATGAGCGCCCAGTTCCCCCGCGCCGACTTCTCCCTCGTCTTCCCGCCCGACCCCGGATGGGTCCGTACCGCCCGAGAAGCCGTCCGCACCGCCCTGCGCACCGCGAACCGCACCGACTTAACGGATACCGCTCTGCTCCTGACCTCCGAAGCCGTCACCAACGCCGTCAACGCCTGCCGGACGAACGGCTGCTCGGCACCCGTCACCCTCTACGCCGAGTGGGGACCGTACGGCACCTTGCGCGTTCTCGTGAGCGACGACGCCCCCGGCCTCCCCGCCCAGCGCAGCCTCGCCCGGGACACGGCCGACGCCGAGAACGGCCGAGGGCTGCTCATCATCGGCAGCTCCGCCACCGACTGGGGCGTCTGCCACCACGGACCGGGTCCCGGGAAGGCGGTGTGGTTCCAGGTCAACGGGGCCAGTTCATGAGCGGTCGAGTTGCTCAAGCGCCGCCGTATACGAGAAGGCTCGGGGCTCGTCTCTCTCACTTCGGGGCCGCGGGACGGGTGTGCGCCACCCGCGGGGCTACGGTGACGCCACAGCTCCCTGTCCCTCGGCGCCTGGAGGTTTGTGTGCGGTACAAAGGACCGCTTCCGAAGCGACTCACCGACCGGGTCAATGCGTGGATGGTCGGGCTGCGCGCCTCTCCGCGGTGGGGGCGGTGGGTGAGCGGGCGGCTCACGGTGGTGACCTATACGGGGCGGCGGTCGGGGCGCAGCTTCAGTACGCCGGTCGGCTATCGGCGCGCCGCCGACGGCGTCACGATCGCCGTCGCCATGCCCGAACGCAAGCTGTGGTGGCGGAACTTCACCGGTGAGGGCGGGCCGATATCGCTGGACCTGGACGGTGCCGACCGGACCGGGCATGCGGTCGCCCGGGTGGACGGCAAGGGCCGCGTCACCATCAGCGTGCGGCTCGACCATCCGCCCGCCGCGAGCAGCCGCTGACGCCCACGGAATTGCCATGGCCCCTTCACTTCGTGCGCCGAGCCGCTGAGTAGGATCGGCGGCCACACGGGGGAAGGTCATAAATGAAACAGTTGATGGGCGGCGCGCGCCGCCGGGCCGTGTCGATCGGTGGCGCCGTCGCGGTGCTGGTGGCGGCCGGGGTCGGGACCTGGGCCACGGACACCTGGCCGTTCAATGGGAAAGACAGCTACTGCTGGGGTGCGTGGAAAGAGGACAGCGGACCGGAGTTCCTGAGCGGCGAGGCACTGGACGAGGACAACGCGAGCCGTACGTCCAAGGAGACCGCGCCGACACCGCGGCAGCCGCGCGGGCGGTGCACCGTGGCGCTCCACTCCGAGCGCTACAGCAGCGATGGCGACAAGGTCACGGAGGAGACCGAGGTCACGGTCGTCTACGGCCCCGCGCCCGAGGGCGCCGCGCGGCGCATGGAGTGGATCGGCGGCTACCTCGGCGACCGGGCGATGCCGCTGCCCGACGGGCTGCCGGGCGCCACCGACGGCCGTCATGCGCTGCTGGTGCTGCCGAAGGAATGCGACGCCCGCGACGGACGGCCGACCGCGGTGACACTCGACTCGATGGCGCGGTCGGTCTACAGCGACTCCACCATGTCGGGCGACGCGGGGCTCGGCGGCTCCCAGTCCGTGGCCCGGTTGCTCGTCGCGGCCGCCAACCGCGCGATGGAGAAGGCGGGTTGCGCCCCGGCGAAGCCGCTCGAGGCCGTCTCGCCGATGCCCACACTGCCCGAGGACGATGAGGACTTCTTCACCCGGGCCTGCCGGATCAGGGGCCTGGAGTTCGGCAAGGAGGCGGCCCGCGACCTGGAGTACCAGGTCGGCGCGGTCACCCGGGATCTCCAGTCCTGTTCGGTACGGACGCAAGCCGGTGAGGGCCGGTACTTCGACGCCCTGATGGTCGCCCAGCCGCGGCTCTCCGCGCTGTTCGACGGGGCCACGGGCAGCAAGGCACCGGCTCGCGGCTGGCGCGGTACGGGGGTCTTCGCCGACGACTACAAGGTCGTACGGGCCGACTGCGCGGGGCGCCCGCTCACCGTGCTGATGCTCGCCCCCTCCCCGCACGAGACGACTCCGTACATCGCCGCCTTCGCCAACGCCGTGGCGCGACGCGTCGGTTGCGCGCCCGTCGCACCTGGGGGTTCCAGCCGATGAACGACTCCGAGAGCAACGAGAGCAACGAAACCAACGAAACCAACGAAGGCAACGAGAACAGCACCCGCGTTCCGCTGCACGAGCGGCGCCGCCCTTGGTGGCACTGGCAGCGAGTGGCCCGCTCCCGGCCCCGGCTGGCCGTGATCATGGCCGTGGCCGGAGCCGTCGTGGGAGCGCTGCTCGGCGGCGCCGGGGTGGCCTGGCGGGCCGAGGCGGGTCCGTTCGCGGACGACCGGGCCTGCTGGGGAGCGTTCAGCCAGGACGATGCGGCGGCCCTGTTCGACGGCGATTCCGGCGGCGAAGAGGACGTCAAGAGCTCCGAGCTGCCCATCACCAGCGATCGCGTCGGCGCCGAGGGCTCGTCCGGCCAGTGCCTGCTGACCTCCGACGGATCGCGGATCACCGTCCAGACGCATCAGCTGGACCCCCGGTTCGGCGGCGCGGGCGACCAGTGGGCCGATGAGTTCCTGTCCGCGCGGCTCACCCCGCTGGGCAGCGGGCTGCTGGGCATGGCCTCGGACACCCGGGCCTGGCTCGCGGTGCCGGACGGCTGCATCGGCCGGCCGAGTCGGCTGGGCGCCACCGACGGCCCCACCGTGATCGACCTGGCGACCGGCTGGACGATCTACGACGACGAGGTCAACACGGAGGCCCGGGATCGACTCGCCCGTGCCGTGGTCACCCTGGTCAACCACTACATGGCCGACAAGGGATGCACGGGCACCATCGCCGACCCGACGGGCCGGATGCCGGAGCCGCCGCGGTTCCTGGACGAGAAGAAGGACGCCATGTGCGGCGTCAAGGGGTTGCCGCTCCCCCGCGACTACGCGCACGGCACGCTGGGCCGCACCCTGGTCACCCGGGGCGCGGGGCCGGTGCGCACCTGCGACCGCCGGGTGCTCTTCGACCATCCCGAACTGCGGCTGATGACGGTCGAGGACCCCCGGCTCGCGGTGCTCTACGAGCAGCTGTCCGGGGACGGCGCCAAGGAACGGGTCAAGGCCGGTGGGCAGGACGGAAGCGGCTTCGTCCGCGACGACATGGGGCTGTTCCAGGCCGAGTGCCAGACTGGCCCGGTCACCTTCCTGATCCGGGCGGACAGCGGCCGGCGCCCCGCCGACATCCGTACGCTCCTGCCCCGCTATGTGGCCGCGAAGGCGGATCGCATCGGCTGCGGTCCCCTGCACATCACGCTGCCCGCGGAGGGGTGACCCGGGCCGCGCACCGCGGGGTTCAGCTCTCGTAGTCGTAGAAGAGCCGCTCCACCACCGCCCGCGCCCGGCGGGTGGTGCGGCGGTAGTCCTCCAGCATCTCGCCGACGTGGCCGGGGCCGTAGCCCAGGTAGCGGCCCACCGCGGCCAGTTCGCGGACGTCCGTCGGGAAGGTGTCGCCGGGGCGGCCACGGACGAGCATCACGGCGTTGCGGACGCGGCTGGCGAGGATCCACGCCTCGTCGAGGGTCTGGGCGTCCTCGGTGGAGATCAGCTCGGCGGCGTGGGCGGCGGCCAGGGCCTCGCGGGTGCGGGTGGTGCGCAGCCCGGGCTCGGCCCAGCCGTGGCGCATCTGGAGCAGCTGGACGGTCCACTCGACGTCGCTGAGACCGCCGCGGCCCAGCTTGGCGTGGGTGGTGGGGTCGGCCCCGCGCGGCAGCCGCTCGGACTCCATCCGGGCCTTGAGCCGCCGGATCTCGCGGATCGCGTCCTCGCCCAGCCCCTCGGCCGGATACCGCAGCGGATCGATCAGCTCGATGAACCGCCGGCCGAGCCCGGGGTCGCCCGCCACCGGCTCGGCGCGCAGCAGCGCCTGGCTCTCCCAGACCAGCGACCAGCGGCGGTAGTAGGCGGCGTACGAGGCGAGGCTGCGCACCAGCGGCCCGGACTTGCCCTCGGGGCGCAGATCGGCGTCGATGAGCAGGGGCGGGTCCACGGTGGGGAGCTGGAGCAGCCGCCGCATCTCGTTGGCCACGGCGAAGGCGGCGCGGGCGGCCTCCTGGTCGTCGGCCCCCTCGCGCGGCTCGTGGACGAAGAGCACATCGGCGTCCGAGCCGTAGCTGAGCTCATGGCCGCCGAAGCGGCCGAGGCCGATGACGGCGAAGCGGGTGGGCAGCTCATCGCCCCAGGTGTCGCGGACGGCGGCGCGCAGGGCCCCGGCGAGGGTCGC
>NZ_JAAAYH010000517.1:0-5726 GCF_018035285.1 Streptomyces sp. MK37H
GGCGATCGCGTACGCCGGGGCCGTGGGGCTGGAGCGGCTGCATGCGGTCGTTGTCGACAACGCCTCCGCCAGCCATGGCCGGCCCGGGGGCATCGCCGCGCGTTTCGAGGCCGCGGGGTGGTCCACGGCGACCGTGGACGGGCGTGATCACCAGGCGCTGTACGAGGCGTACACCGCGCCGCACCCGGGGCGGCCGCATGCCGTGGTGGCCCGGGTCGAGGCCAAGGTCTGATGCGATTCCAGTGTGAGAGGGACTGTTCTCATGGACACCATGCGTGAGCGTTTCGCCTCCGTCGTCTCCCGTCTTCTGGACGGCGATCCCCGGCTGGCCGTCGTGCTGGCCGAGATCGGTAAGGACGGCTTCACGGACGCGGCCCAGGCGCATCCCGACCGGGTGATCAATGTCGGCATCCGCGAGCAGCTGCTGGTCGGCGTCGGCGGTGGACTGGCCCTGACCGGGATGCGGCCGATTCTGCACACCTTCGCCAGCTTTCTGGTCGAGCGGCCCTTTGAGCAGGTCAAGCTGGACTTCGGGCATCAGGGCGTGGGCGGGGTGCTGGTGAGCGCGGCCGGTTCGTACGACTGGCCGGCGGGTGGCTACACCCATATGGCGCCCGGCGATGTGGCCCTGCTGGACACGCTCGACGGCTGGACCGTCCATGTGCCCGGCCATCCGGACGAGGCCGAGACCCTGCTGCGGGACGCGGCCACGGCCGGTGACGACTCGGTGTACGTACGGCTGTCGGCGCACTCCAACTCCGCCCCGCGGGACATCGTCCCCGGCCGCTTCCTGACCGTACGGGAGGGGCGCCGCGGGGTGGTGATCGCGGTCGGGCCGATGCTCGATGGCGTCCTTACGGCCGTCGAGGGGCTGGACGTCACCGTGCTCTACGCCACGACTGTGCGGCCCTTCGATGAGCGGGCGGTGCGTGCCACCGCTGGTGCGGCGGTGGGCGGCGTCGATGTCGTGCTTGTCGAGCCCTATCTCGCGGGTACCTCGACCGCCGCCGTGAACGACGCGCTCGCCGATCGCCCGCATCGGGTGCTCGGCCTGGGCATTCCCCGGCGCGAGCTGCGCCGCTACGGCACGATCGACGAGCATCTCGCGGGGCAGGGGCTGGACCCCGCGTCGTTGCGTGAGCGGATCTCTGCCTTCCTGCGGTGAGGGGGAGGCTCGGCCCCGTGGATCAGTGGTGTTTTTCGAGCCAGGCCAGCAGGTCCTGCTGGACCTCGTCCCGGTTGGTCTCGTTCAGGATCTCGTGCCGGGCCCCCTGGTATCCCTTCCAGGTCAGCTCCCGCGTGTCGCCGTAGCGGAAGTCCTCCAGGAGCTCGTAGACGAGCGTCATCCCCTGGTTGCACGGGTCCTCGGTGCCCACCGCCACATGCACCGGCAGCCCGGCCGGAACACGGGCCTGGTGGCGCGGGTCGTTGATCTTACGGACGCCACGGACCCAGTCCTGGGACAGCCCGGCGCTGAACGCGAAGCCGCACCGCTCGTCCGCCGCGTACGTGGCCACCTCCGCCCCGTCGCGCGAGAGCCACTCGAAGCCCGTCCGGTCCTGAAGGTGCTCGTACGGGTCGTTGAACGAGGCGAAGAGGGTCGGGGTGAAGGTGGACTGCGCGTTCCGGCCCCGCTCCGCGATCTCCTGCGCGATGCCCTCCAGCGCCTGCTCGGTCTCGGTGCCCGGGAGTGAGCGGAAGGTGCCGGAGAGGATCAGCCCGGCCAGCTCCTCGCCGTACTCCTGGGCGCAGTCGCGGGCCAGCATCGAGCCCATGCTGTGGCCGAGCAGGACCAGGGGCGCACGGGGGTGCGCGGCCCGCGCGCGGTCGCCGATGGCGCGCAGGTCCGAGACGATCGCCCGCCAGCCGTCGCCCTCCTCGCCCACGACGCCGAAGCCGCCCGTCGAATCGGCGGTGGCTCCGTGGCCGCGGTGATCCGAGGCGACCACCGCATAGCCGTGGGCGGCGAGGAAGCGGGCGAACCGGTCGTAGCGCTGGGCGTGTTCGGCGGCACCGTGGGCGATCTGGACGATCGCGCGCACGGCGCCGTTCTCCGGCAGCCAGCTGTAGGTCACGACCCGCACGCCGTCGGGCATGGGCAGATGGTCGGTGCGGTGGGTGATACCGCCGTCGGGCATGCCGTCTCATCTCCTTGCTCGAATCGATCTGGTGCGAATGGATCTGGTGCGAACGGAAGCCCACTCTCCCTTTGCCGGGCCCGCAAGCCAAGGGCATCGACGCGGTCCTGTCCTCCGGGGCGCGGGGTGTGTAACGATCAAGCGCTTGGTACCGCGTATCGACTGCCGATCCATACAACTCCCTCGCTCCAGGAGGACCGTTGGACTCGCACGACGCTTCGCTCTCCACCAGCTCTCCCAACTCCACCGGCTCGACCGGCGCCTCGGGCTCGCCCGACTCCCCCGGTTCGGAACGCGCTTCCGGTTCGCCCAACTCCCTTGATTCAACGGACTCTCCCGGTTCACCCGTCACAGCGGATGTCTTCGCCCTGTCGCGGCGGCGTTTTCTGCAGGCCGCCGCCGTGGGGACCGCCGCCGCCACCGCGGCCACCCTGCCCTTCGAGACGGCCGCCGCCGCACCGGCCCGGGCGGGTTCGCTCTCCTTCACCGCCGCCACCAACGGCGCGGCGACCCTCTCCCCGTCCGGCGACCGCCTGATCGCCGAGGTTCAGAACGTCCTGTGGTCGGTCGCCCGTAAGGGCGGCGAGGCCGTCGCGCTCACACCGGCCGATCTGGAGCCCACCCGGCCGGTCTACTCCCCCGATGGCAAGCTGCTGGCCGTCTGCGCTTACCGGGGCGGCGGATTCCATATCTGGACGCTGCGCCCCGACGGCTCCGGTTTGCGGCAGCGAACGGACGGTCCGTGGGACGACCGCGGTCCGGCCTGGTCGCCCGACGGCACCCGGATCGCCTTCGCCTCCGAGCGCGGCGGCGACCCCGTGGCGGGCAGCCCGTACCGGATCTGGGTGCTGGAGGTGGCCAGCGGTGAGCTCACCCGGCTCACGGGGGTGGACGGCCAGGACGGGCCACTCCAGGGCGGGGCCTGGGAGGACTTCGACCCCACCTGGTCCGCAGATGGCGAGCGGGTGCTGTTCGTGCGCGGCACACCCGCCGGGACGACGCTGAGCGCCCGTACGGTGGCCTCCGTACGGGCCGACGGCACCGGCCCGGTCACGGCCGAGCACACCGATCCCACCGCCGACGCCCAGGTGATGGCGCCGTCCGTGTCGGCGGGCGGCCACCTCGCCTATCTGCGCACTACAGCCGCTCCCGCCGCCTCCTGCACGCTGGTCGTGAACGGGCAGCCGGTGGCGATCACGGGCGATGTGCAGCCCGTGCCGCCCCGTTGGGTGTCGCGGGACGAACTGCTGCTCACCGTGGACGGGCGGTTCCGGGTGTTCCGGGTGCCCTCGGCGATGCGGTCCGGCGCCGGCGGAGACGCTGCCGGTGAGAGCACCGCCCGGGCCGGGCGCGCCGGTGAGGATGCCGACCGTAAGGCGCTTGCGTACGAGGAGATCCCCTTCTCCGCCACCCTCCCCGTCGACCGGCCCCGGTATCGGGTCAAGCGGTACGACTTCGACGGTGGCGGGGTGCGGCCGGTGCGCGGGCTGCATCTGCCCGCGCTCTCTCCCGACGGCCGTAAGGTGGCCTTCGCCGCCCTCAACTCGCTCTGGGTGGCCGATGTCTCCGGCGGCCGGGCCCCGCGCCGGGTCGTACGGGCCGCCCCCACCCGGTATCTGCTGGCTCCCACCTGGACGCCCGACGGGCGCGCCCTGGTGTACGCCGACGACCGCGACGGGCTGCTGGCCGCGCGCCGCCGGGACCTGGCCTCGGGCGAGGAGACCGTGCTGGCCTCCGGCGGCCGGGTGCATCCGGCGCTCTCCCCCGACGGCAAGCGGCTCGCCAGTGTCGACATGTCGGGAAACCTGGTCCTGCGCGATCTCGACGCCGGTACGGAACGGGTGCTCGCCGCGCCGATGGGCGCCGGAGGGCTGCCCGGCCGGCCGAGCTGGTCGCCCGACGGGCGCTATGTCGCCCTGTGCGATCGCAATCGGCTGAACCAGCGGTTCCGCGAGGGCTACAACCTGATCCGGGTGATCGACATCAGCACGGGTGCGGCCAGGCAGCATGCCGTCGCCCCGCACACCTCCCTCTCCGACCGCTATGACTCCGGACCGGTCTGGTCCCCCGACGGCCGCCATATGGCGCTCATCGTCGAGTCCGCCCTGTGGCTGCTGCCGGTAAGGGCGGATGGCACCCCCGACGGCGCGCCGCGCCGGCTGACCGACGAGGCCGCCGATCACCCCTCCTGGTCCGGGGACTCCAGCAGCGTCCTGTATCTGTCGGCGGGCCGGCTGCGGCTGCTGGACGTCAAGAGCGGCACCGCCCGGACGGTCCGTATCCCGCTGGACCACCGGCGGCCGCGCCCCGCGGACACCGTCGTCCACGCCGGGCGGTTCTGGGACGGCACCGGCGGCGAGGGCGGCGGCGCCCGTCGTGACGGCCGTAAGGGCGGCACGGTCCGCGAGGACGTGGACATCGTGGTGCGCGGCGGACGCATCGCGGCCGTGGAGGCGCATCGGGCCGGGCGGCCCGCGAAGCGGCGCGTCGACGCCTCCGGCCGCACCGTCATCCCCGGGCTGTGGGATGCCCATACCCACCCCTGGCAGTACACCTATGGCGGCCGTCAGACCGCCCTGCAGCTCGCGTACGGCATCACCACCGCGGTCTCCCTCGGCGGGTTCGCCTATGAGCAGGCGCGCCTCAGGGAGGCCGTCGCGGCGGGTGCCCTGGCCGGGCCGCGGCTGCTGGCCACCGGTGAGCTGCTGGACGGGCCGCGCGTCGCGTACAGCATGGGCCGGGCGCATCGCACCCGCGACGGTCTGCGGCGCTCCCTGGCGCGCGGTGCCGCGCTCGACTGGGACTTCGTCAAGACGTATGTGCGCGCACCGGGTTGGATCATGGAGGAGGCGGCCCGGTTCGCGCATGAGCGGCTCGGTGTGCGCACCGGCAGCCATCTGTGCTCACCGGGCATACAGCTCGGGCAGGACCTGACGACGCATCTGCAGGCCACTCAGCGGCTGGAGTACGGCCACGCCACGACGGCGACCGGACACTCCCAGCAGGACCTGACGGAGATCTACACCGCGACCTCCGACTTCCGGCTCATCGCCACGCCGTTCACGGCGTCGCCCCTGGTCGGGGCGGACCCCTCACTGGCGGAGGACGAGCGGGTCACCCGGCTGATGCCGCCGTGGGACACCGCGCTCGTACGGCAGCTCGCCGGGACGCCTCCGACCTCGGACCAACTGAACACGCTGCGCATAGAGATCGGGGTCTACCAGCGGATCCTCGCCGGGGGCGGGGTGGTGGCCCTGGGGACGGACCAGCCGCTGGTGCCGGTGGGCCTGCATCTGCACATGGCGCTGCGCGCCCTGCACCGGTTCGGGCTGTCGCCGGAGGAGGCGCTGCGCACGGCGACCGTCCTCCCGGCGCGGGCCTTCGGCGCCGACCGCGACCTGGGCACCCTGGAGGTCGGCAAGCTGGCGGACCTGACGGTCGTGGACGGCGATCCCTTCACGGACTTCGACACGCTGGTACGGACGGTGTCGGTGCTGCGGGGCGGGGTGCCGTACGAGCAGCGCGAGCTGGTCGAGTCCTTCCCGGGGGGCGGTGCCGCGGCGGCACCGCACGGGAAGTCGGCGGATG
>NZ_JAAAYH010000518.1:0-5698 GCF_018035285.1 Streptomyces sp. MK37H
ACGACTACGCGCGCACGGCCATCACCGACGGCCTGCTGGCGGCGGTACGGGACACCTGGCCCTACCGGCCGGACGCCTGGATGGCGGTGGGCGGTGGCTACGAGGGGGTGCAACTGCTCTGCCAGGCCCTGCTGGTCCCGGGGGACCGGGTGGCGGTGGAAGATCCGACGGCGGCGCGGCTGCTGGACATCCTGGAGGCGCTGGATGCCCAGGCCGTGCCCGTGGCCTGCGACGACCAGGGCCCCCTGCCCGGGTCGCTGGCCCAGGCGCTCGAGGCGCGCCCGGCGCTGTTCCTGCACCAGTCCAGGGCCCAGGTGCCCTGCGGCTGGTCGCTCGGCCCCGAGCGGTCCGCCGAGCTGGCCGGGGTGCTGGAGGGTGCGCCGAACGTCGTCATCGTCGAGGACGACGGCCTCGGCCCCCTGACCACCGGCCCGGCCGCCGTCCTCGGCGCCCATCTGCCGCACCGGACGGCCCTGGTCCGCTCGTACTCCAAGGCTTACGGCCCGGATCTGCGGATTGCCGTGGTCGGAGGGCCGCGGGAGATGATCGAACGGGCGCGGGTGCTGCGCACCTTCGGCACCGGATGGACCAGCCGCATCCTTCAGGACGCCCTGGCTCATCTGCTCACCGACGAGGAGGCGGGCCGCCGTGTGCGCGAGGCAGCCCGGCGCTATGACGCCCGGCGGTCCGCGCTGGCCGAACGGCTGGCCGAGCGTGGTGTGCACACCACCAACCGGGACGGTCTGATGCTGTGGGTGCCGGTGGTGGACGAGACCTCCGCGCTGGTCACCCTGGCCGCCCGGGGTATCACCGTTTCGCCGGGCAGCCGGTTCTGCGTCTCTTACGCACGTCCCCATGTGAGGGTCGCCACCAGCAGGCTGACCCGGGACGGGGCGCCGCTCGACGAGATCGCCGAGCTGATCGCACTCGCCGCCTCCTCCTCCGCCGGCCGGATGGAGTGACCCCGGCCGGTCAGCGGTGTCTGTTCAGCGGCGTCTGCTGAATGGCGTCTGTTCAGCGGTGTCTGTTCGGCGGTATCTGTTCAGCGGCGGCGCAGGCTCTTGTCCTCGAGCGCCGGCGGCACGTAGTAGCTGTCCGCCCGGTTGAGGTCGGTGCCCGGCGGGACGATCTCGTCGATCCGGTCCAGGACGTCCTCGCTCAGCTCCACCTCGGACCCGGCGAGCAGATCCTCCAGGTGCTCCATGGTGCGCGGGCCGATGATCACCGAGGTGATGGCCGGATGCGCCCGTACGAAGGCGATGGCCATGTGCGGCAGTGAGAGCCCGGCGTCGGACGCCAGCTCGGCCAGCGCGCCGACCGCCTCCAGCTTGCGGGCGTTGTCGGGCAGCGACGGGTCGAACTTGTGCTTCTCCACGGCCGCCCGGCCGCCCGACAGATCGATGTCGGACGCCTTGGTGTAGCGGCCCGTGAGCCAGCCCGCGGAGAGCGGACCCCAGCTCAGCACGCCCATCCCGTACTTCCGCGCGGTCGGCAGCACCGCCGCCTCCACACCGCGCGCCAGGATCGAGTACGGCGGCTGCTCGCTGCGGAACCGTACGTGCCCGCGCCGCTCGGAGACCCACTGGGCCTCCACGATCTGCTCGGCCGGGAAGGTGGAGGAGCCGACGGCGCGCACCTTGCCCGCCCTGACCAGGTCGGACAGGACCGACAGCGTCTCGTCGACGTCCGTCGTCGGGTCCGGCCGGTGGATCTGGTAGAGGTCGATGTAATCCGTGCCCAGACGGCGCAGGCTGTTCTCGACCTCCTGGGTGATCCAGCGCCGTGAGTTGCCGCCGTGGTTGGGGTCGTCGCCCATCGCGAAATGGGCCTTGGTCGCGAGGACTATGTCGTCGCGACGGCCCTTGAGGGCCTTGCCGACGATCTCCTCGGACTCGCCCGCCGAGTAGACGTCGGCGGTGTCGACGAAGTTGATGCCCGCGTCGAGGGCGCGGTGGATGATCCGTACCGAGTCGTCGTGATCGGCGTTGCCCAGGGCGCCGAACATCATCGCGCCCAGGGCGTACTCGCTCACCGAGATGCCGGTTCCGCCCAGGATCCTGCGCTTCATGGCAGCTGCCTTCCTTTGCCTTCCGTGGCCTTTGCCTTCTGTGGCGTCCTGCGCCTTCAGCCTCGGCGCCGGGTGGATACGTCACCAGGCCCGGCTCAACCTGGGTCTGCCAGAACCACCTGTCCGGCCCGGAATCCGGCGTTGCCCGGATAATGGAGCGATGGGCCATTCCGAACCGGAGATCAAGGGGTTTCTCAAGGCGCGCCGCGCCGCGCTCGACCCGGCCGAGCTGGGGCTGCCGGAGGGGGTCGTCCGGCGCCGGGTGCGCGGTCTGCGCCGTGAGGAGGTCGCTCAGCGGGCCGGGATCAGCGTCGACTACTACACCCGTATCGAGCAGGGCCGGGCCCCGGCCGTCTCGGACTCGGTGGTCGACGGACTGGCGCGGGCGCTGCGGCTGACCCCGTCCGAGCACACCTATCTGCGCAACATCACCCTGCCCCGGCGGCGCGCCGGGGAGCCCGACCTCGATCCGCGGCCGCGGGTGCGGCCGGAGATCCAGCAGCTGCTGAACGCGATGGACGGCACCGTCCCGGCCTATGTCTACGGACCGGCGATGGACATCCTGGCCTGGAACACCCTCGGCACCCGGCTCGGCATCGACTACGCCGCGATCCCCGAGGAGCGGCGCAACGGCCCGCTGCTGGTCTTCCTCGACCCCCGGATACGGGAGATCCATCCGAACTGGGCCGAGGTCGCCGATGACACGGTGGCCGGGCTGCGCGCGGAGACCGGCCGCCACCCGGGCAGTTCGCGGGTGTGCCGGGTGACCCATGAGCTGCTGGAGCGGAGCGAGGAGTTCCGGCGGCGGTGGGAGGCGCAGGCGGTGCAGGAGCGGACGCGGGGCGTCAAGCGGTTCCGCCACCCGGAGGCGGGGGAGCTGGTGCTGCGGTTCGAGGCGTTCATGCTGCCCGCGGATCCGGGGCAGATGCTGTGCACGTACACGGCCGACGCGGGGTCGGCGACGGCGGAGGCGCTGAAGGTGCTGGCGGGCGCGGCGGCGGTGGCCTGAGCCCGGACCGGGGCGCGGCGGTGGCCTGAGCCCGGACCGGGGCGCGGCGGCGGTGGCCTGAGCCCGGACCCGGGAGCGGCGGCGGCCTGAGCCCGGACCCGGGAGCGGCGGTGGCCTGAGCCCGGACCCGGGCGCGGCGGCGGTGGCCTGACGGCCACTGACGGCCCGAGCCGCGCTCCGTCCTCCTCGCCTTACGGCCGGGACCGCGTCCCCGGCCGCCATCCCTTTTTGCCGCGTCCCACCTCCTTGACGCGACTGGAAACTTTCCTTACTTTCATTCCCTCCCACGGTGGCGCCAGTGGCGCGAGAGGGCAATGGAGGTCCGGATGTCCGGCACCGAGGGCGGATTCGTCCGCCGTATCGGCCTGTTCCAGTCGACCGCCATCAACATGAGCCAGATGTGCGGCATCGGTCCGTTCGTCACCATCCCCCTCATGGTCGCCGCCTTCGGCGGACCACAGGCCGTCATCGGCTTCGTCGCGGGCGCGGTGCTCGCGCTCGCCGACGGGCTGATCTGGGCCGAGCTGGGCGCCTCGCTGCCCGGGGCCGGGGGCAGCTATGTGTATCTGCGTCAGGCGTTCCAGTACCGCAGCGGCAAGCTGATGCCGTTCCTGTTCGTCTGGACGGCGATGCTGTTCATCCCGCTGATCATGTCCACGGGTGTGGTCGGTCTGGTGCAGTATCTGGGCTATCTATGGCCGGATATGACACAGACCCAGGGCGATCTGGTCGGCCTCGGCGCCATCGTCCTGGTCATCGGGATGCTGTGGCGGGGCGTCGAGCACATCGCCCGGATCACGGCCGTCATGTGGTGCGTGATGATCGCCTCCGTGGTCCTGGTCATCGTGGCGGCCTTCAGCCACTTCGACGCGGGGCAGGCGTTCACCTATCCGGACCACGCCTTCGAGCTGACCACCGGTCACTTCTGGACCGGGTTCGCCGCGGGCCTGACCATCGGGATCTACGACTACCTCGGCTACAACACCGCCGCGTACATGGGCGCCGAGATCAAGGACCCCGGCCGCACCCTGCCGCGGGCGATCGTCACCTCGATCGCCGGGATCATGGGGATCTATCTGCTGCTGCAGATCGGCACCCTCGGCGTCGTCGACTGGCACGAGATGACCGACCCCGACTCGGTGGCCGCCCAGTCCGTCGCCTCGGCGGTGCTGGAGGAGACCTGGGGGAAGGGCGCCGCCGACGTCGTCACCGTGCTCATCCTCATCACGGCCTTCGCGTCCGTCTTCGCCGGGCTGCTGGGCGGCTCCCGGGTGCCGTACGACGCCGCCCGCGACCGGGTCTTCTTCCGGCCGTTCGGCACGCTCCACCCGCGCCATCGCTTCCCCGTGCTGGGCCTGGCCACGATGGGTGTCGTGACGGCGATCGGCTTCCTCATCGGCCGCCACACCGATCTGGCCACCCTCATCCAGCTGCTGACCACGGTCATGGTGATCGTGCAGGCCCTGGCGCAGGTCGTCGCCGTCACGGTGCTGCGCCGCCGCCAGCCCGGCCTGCGGCGGCCGTACCGGATGTGGCTCTATCCGCTGCCGAGCGTGGTGGCGCTGGTGGGCTGGCTGGTGATCTACGGCTACGCGGACAAGAACTCCCCCGGGCGGCACCCCATCGAATGGTCGCTCGCCTGGGTCGCGGCGGGGTGTGTGGCGTTCGTGCTGTGGGCGCGGGTGGAGAAGGTGTGGCCGTTCGGCCCGAAGGAGATCAGCGAGGAGTACGCGGCGGGGGCCGACCCCGACACGGAAAGCGGCACCCGGGGCCTGGGGGACGGCCCGGATGGCACGGACGGCGCCGTCAGCCCCGGGGCGCCACCGCCTCCCACCGCACCGTGACCTCGCCCTGACGCCAGCGCCGCGGGCCGTCGGTGAGCGGCCAGCCCTCGGCGCGCAGCGTCTGGGCGCTGCGTATCCAGCGCTGACGCGCGCTGAGCGGCGCGTACGGGGCGGCGGCCGCCCAGGCGCGGTCGAAGTCGCGCAGGAAGGTGTGCACCGGCTCGCCCGGCACATTGCGGTGGATCAGCGCCTTGGGGAGCCGTTCGGCCAGGTCGGAGGGGCGTTCCAGGGAGCCGAGGCGGGCCGCGAAGGTGACGGTGCGCGGGCCCGACGCGTCGAGCGCGACCCATACGTGCCGCCGCCCGATCTCGTCGCAGGTGCCCTCCACCAGCAGCCCGCCGGGCGCCAGCCGGGCGCACAGCCGCCGCCACACGGCGGCGACCTCGCCCTCCTCGTACTGCCGCAGCACATTGGCCGCCCGGATGAGCGCCGGGCGGGCCCCGCCGGGCAGCGGCACCTCGAAGCCGCCGTGCGCGAAGGTGAGCCCCTCGCGCTCGTACGGCCGCGCGGCGAGCACGCGCCCGGGGTCGATCTCGACCCCGACGACGCGGGCCCCGGCCCGTACGGTCCGCAGCCGGTCCAGCAGCTCGACGGCGGTCCACGGAGCCGCCCCGTACCCCAGGTCCACCGCCACCGGCGCCTCCGCGGCCCGCCGCAGCGCGGGCCCGTGCGCCGCCGCTATCCACCGGTCCATCCGCCGCAGCCGGTTGGGGTTGGTCGTCCCGCGGGTCGCCGAACCGATCGGACGGGACGGCGGGGGAACGCGGGCGGGCATGG
>NZ_JAAAYH010000519.1:0-5686 GCF_018035285.1 Streptomyces sp. MK37H
CGGGGTGAGGGCGGGTAGACCCGTGAGGGCCGTACCGGTGGCAGCGGTGGTGGCGAGCAGGTGGCGTCTGCTGATCACGGGCTTCCTCCAGGGACGGCTGGATGGGAACGATCGATGAAAACGATTCAACCCAAGGCGCCTGGACCGTAGGGCCGGGGTTCGGGGTGCGTCAAGGGGGCTGAAAGGATGTGGGTATATCCCGTGCACACCCCCTTGACGGCCGCATAGGGCCCGGCTAGCTTCCCGGAATCCGGCATTGAAACATTTCATTTGTTGCCCCTGCGTACGCGTCAGGAGACTCCGTGAGCCAGCCTGCTTCGACCGGTGTGCCGGTCCTCGCCCTCGAGGGGGTGAACAAATCCTTCGGCGCCGTACGGGCCCTTCGGGACGTCTCGCTCGAGCTCTTCGCCGGTGAGGCCCATGCCCTGGCCGGTGAGAACGGGGCGGGCAAGTCGACGCTCATCAAGATCCTGGCCGGGGTGCACCGGCCCGACTCCGGCCGGGTGCTGCTGGACGGCGAGCCGGTGGTCTTCCACGGCCCCGCCGACGCCCGTGACGTCGGCACCGCCGTCATCTACCAGGAGCCGACGCTCTTCCCCGATCTGTCCATCGCCGAGAACATCTTCATGGGCCGTCAGCCCCGCCGGGCCCTCGGCCGGATCGACCACAAGGCCGTACGGACCTCCACCGCCGCCCTGATGGCACGGCTCGGCGTCGAACTCGACCCGGACCGGCCCGCCAGGGGCCTGTCCATCGCCGACCAGCAGATCGTCGAGATCGCCAAGGCGCTCTCCTTCGACGCCCGGGTGCTGATCATGGACGAGCCGACGGCGGCGCTCACCGGGAGCGAGACCGCCAGGCTCTTCTCGGTCGTCGAGACGCTGCGCGCCGAGGGCGCCGCCGTGCTGTTCATCTCCCACCGTCTGGAGGAGATCTTCGAGCTCTGCCAGCGGGTCACCACCCTGCGGGACGGCCGGTGGGTGGCCTCCGAGCCGCTGGCCGGGCTCACCCAGGACGCTCTGGTCCGCCGCATGGTCGGCCGGGACCTGGCCGAGCTCTACCCCAAGCAGGACAGCCGGGTCGGCGAGACCGCGCTGTCGGTGCGCCGGCTGACCCGTGAGGGCGTCTTCCGGGACGTCTCCTTCGAGGTGCGGCGCGGTGAGATCGTCGCGCTCGCCGGGCTGGTCGGCGCCGGGCGCACCGAGGTCGCGCAGGCCGTCTTCGGCGTGGACCGGGCGGACGCGGGCGAGGTGCGGGTCGGCGGGGCCGCGCTGCGGCCCGGTTCGCCGACCGCCGCCATGGACGCCGGGCTCGCGCTCGTCCCCGAGGACCGGCGCCAGCGGGGACTGGTGATGGAGATGTCCATCGAGCGGAACATCGGACTGACCGGCCTGGACCGGCTGGGCCGCGCGGGGCTGGTGAAACGGACGCTGGAGCGCGGCCGCGCGGCCGACTGGGCGGTCCGGCTCCGGCTGAAGTACGGCAGCCTCGCCGACCACGTCGGGGTGCTCTCCGGCGGCAATCAGCAGAAGGTCGTGCTCGCCAAGTGGCTGGCGACCGAGCCCACGGTGCTCATCGTGGACGAGCCCACGCGCGGGATCGACGTGGGCACCAAGGCCGAGGTGCACTGGCTGCTGTCGTCGCTGGCCGCCGACGGGCTCGCGGTGCTGATGATCTCCTCCGATCTGCCCGAGGTGCTGGGCATGGCCGACCGGGTCCTGGTGATGCACGAGGGCCGGCTGGTGGCCGAGATCCCGCGCGCCGAGGCCACCGAGGAGTCCGTGATGGCCGCCGCGACCGGGCTCACGGATGGCGCCGGTGGCGCCGGTGTCGCCGGTGAGGCCGCCGAGACCGAGCTCCCCCGCGACGCCGACGCGATCGGGTCCACCGATGGCGCCGCGGCGAGCGGGCGCACCGGCGCCACCGGCGCTAGCGGGCGCACCGGCGCCACCGGCGCCACCGGCGCCACCGGCGCCACCGGCGCCACCGGCGCCACCGGCGCCACCGGTGACACGGGCGCCACCGGGCCCACCGGCGCCACCGGCGCCACCGCAGAAGGGACCCGCACGTGAGCGTGACCATCGAGAAACCCGACAAACCCGCCGCCGCGCCGGAGACGGCACGCTCGGCCCGCTCGCTCGTCGACGCCGTCTTCCGCGCGCGGGAGATCAGCATCGCCGGGGCTCTCGCGCTGCTGGTGCTGTTCACCTGGATCGCCGAACCGCGCTTCCTCGACGACCAGGGCATCAAGGACCTGCTGCTCAACGCCGCCATCCTGGTGCTGCTCGCGGTCGGGCAGTCGGTGGTGGTCATCACCCGCAACATCGATCTGTCGGTCGGCTCCGTGGTGGGCCTGTCCGCCTTCGCCTGCGGGAAGTTCGTCTCCGGCACCGACCACGGGGCGCTGACGGTCCTGGCCCTCGGCCTCCTCGTCGGCGCGGGCTGCGGCATCGTCAGCGGTGCGCTGGTGAGCTTCGGACGGGTGCCCGCGCTGGTGGTGACCCTCGGGATGCTCTACATCATCCAGGGCGTCGACTACTGGTGGGCGCAAGGGGAGCAGATCAACGCCGCCGATGTGCCGCAGTCCCTGCTGGACCTCGGCAGTGGCAGCGTGCTGGGCATCCCGTATCTCCCGCTGATCGCCTTCGTGGTGCTCGCCGGGACCGGGTATGTCCTGCGCACCTACCGCGGCGGCCGTGAGCTGTACGCCATCGGCTCCAGCCCGGAGGCCGCCCGGCTGGCCGGGGTGCCGATCCGGCGGCGGGTGCTGGCCGCGTATCTGTTCTCCGGCGCCGTCTCGGGCTTCGCGGGCGCGCTGTGGCTGGCCCGCTTCGGCACCGTCGTCGCCGACAACGCCCACGGCTGGGAACTCACCGTGGTCAGCGCGGTGGTGGTCGGTGGCGTCGCCATCGTCGGCGGCACCGGCACGGTGTGGGGCGCGGCGCTGGGCGCGCTGCTGCTCACCACCATCGGCAGCGCCCTGGCCGTGCTGAAGGTCGACTCCTTCTGGCAGGACGCCATCGCCGGTGCGCTGCTGCTGGTGGCCATCAGCGTGGACCGGATCGTGAGGGTGCGCATGACCCGCGCGCTGAGGAAGAGGAGCGCACGATGAAGCTCAGGTGGGACACCGCCGTCGGGGTGTTGCTGGTGGCCGTCTTCCTCACCGGACTCGGCACCACGGACGGCTTCGGCAGCCGCGACAACCTCGCCTTCGCCTTCAACGACATCGCCGAGGTGGCGCTGATGGCGCTGCCGATGACACTGCTGGTGGTGGCCGGGCAGGTGGATCTGTCGGTGGCCTCCATGCTCGGCCTGTCCAGCGCGCTCACCGGCCAACTGTGGGACGCGGGCTGGGCGTTCGAGACCATCGTGCCGATCGTGCTGCTGGTCGGCGTGGCCGGCGGGCTGCTCAACGGCTGGCTGGTCACCCGGGTCGGGCTGCCCTCGCTGGCCGTCACCATCGGGACGCTCGCGCTCTACCGGGGGCTGGCCTCGGTGGTGCTCGGCGCAGGCGCCATCACCGACTTCCCCGAGACGTACGCCAAGTGGGCCGTGGACACCACCACCGTGCCCGGCACCTTCCTCACCTATCCGGTGACGCTGTTCATCGTGCTGGCCGCCATCGCCGCGGTGGTGCTGCACGCCACGGGCGTCGGCCGGTCGCTGTTCGCCATCGGCGCCCAGGAGGACGCCGCGTACTTCGCGGGCATCCGCGTCAAGCGCCTCAAGCTGCTGCTGTTCGTGGTCAGCGGGCTGATCTCGGCCTTCGCGGGGGTCGTGTTCACCCTGCGGTACGGCAGCGCGCGGGCCGACAACGGCCAGGGCTTCGAAATGCTCGTCATCGCCTCCGTCCTGCTGGGCGGCGTCGACTTCGACGGTGGCAAGGGCACGCTGTTCGGCGCCGTCGCCGGGGTGCTGCTCATCGGCGTCCTGAAGAACCTGCTGACCCTCAACGACGTGGCCAACGAGGTCCAGGTGATCGTCACCGGGCTGCTGCTGGTGGCCTCCGTCCTCACCCCCCGTCTGATCACCACCGTGAGCGCCTGGCGTCACCGGCGCGCCGCCGCCTCGACCAGCTGATACACCCACGCACCGCGAAAGGTCTTCTCATGATCCAGCGCCCCACCGCGCGCCGCCGCGCCGCCGCCACCGCCGCCGCGGTCTGTGCCCTGGCCGTGGCCCTGGCCGGCTGCGGCGGTACCACCAAGAAGGACAACGACAACGGCGGCGCCGCCAAGAGCGACGCCAAGGCCGACCCCGAAGCCCCCCTGAAGAAGGGCCTCAAGCTGGCCTTCCTGCCCAAGCAGATCAACAACCCCTACGAGAAGCTCATCGACGAGTCGGGGATCACGGCCGCCGGGGAGTTCGGCGGCAAGGGCAAGGAGGTCGGCCCCTCCGACGCCAGCGCCTCCTCCCAGGTGACGTACATCAACACCCTGGTCCAGCAGCGCCAGGACGCCATCCTGATCGCGGCCAACGACCCCAACGCGGTGTGCGGCCCGCTCAAGCAGGCCATGAAGAAGGACATCAAGGTGGTGGCGTACGACTCCGACACCGCCCCGGCCTGCCGCCAGCTCTTCATCAACCAGGCCAGCTCCGAGGAGATCGGCCGCAGCCAGGTCCAGCACCTCGCCAAGCAACTCGACTACAAGGGCCAGATCGCGATCCTCTCCGCCACCCAGAACGCCACCAACCAGAACACCTGGATCCGCTTCATGAAGGACGAGCTGAGCAAGCCCGCCTACAAGAACATGAAGCTGGTCAAGACGGTGTACGGGGACGACGACGACCAGAAGTCCTTCCAGGAGACCCAGGGCCTGCTCAAGGCGTACCCCAAGCTCAAGGGCATCATCGCGCCCACCACGGTCGGCATCGCCGCGGCCGCCCGCTACATCAGCGGCTCCTCGTACCAGGGCAAGGTGGTGCTGAACGGACTCGGCACGCCCAACCAGATGCGCAAGTACGTCAAGGACGGCACCGTCGAGCAGTTCGCGCTCTGGGACCCCAAGAAGCTCGGCTACCTCGGTTCGTACGCCGCGGCCGCGCTCGCGTCCGGGCAGATCACCGGGGCCGAGGGGGAGAAGTTCAAGGCCGGGAAGCTGGGCGAGTACACGGTCGGCAAGAACGGCGAGGTCATCCTGGGCCCGCCCACCGTCTTCGAGAAGTCCAACATCGACAAGTACCACTTCTGAGGCGGTCGGCGATGCGGCGGGTGTGTTTTCTGCTGAAGGTCCGCCAGGACCGGATCGAGGAGTACCGCGAGCGGCACGCGGCCGTGTGGCCCGAGATGCGGGCGGCGCTCTCGGAGACCGGCTGGCACAACTACTCGCTCTTCCTGCGCGAGGACGGGCTGCTCGTCGGCTATCTGGAGACCGAGGACTTCGAGGCGGCCCGGGCCGCGATGGCCGCCACCGAGGTCAACGCCCGCTGGCAGGCCGAGATGGCGCCGTTCTTCGAAGCACTCGACGGCGCCAAGCCGGACGAGGCGATGACGCCGCTCACGGAGGTCTTCCACCTCGCGTAAACGCTCCGCTGAAGGTGCCACGATCCGTCGTCGGCGGTCTGCGGCGCCGTCGTGGCTGGTCGCGCCCACGCGGCGGAGCCGCACCTCGACACAGCCCCGCGCCCCTTCGGGGCGCTGCCGGACCATAGCGGGCTTCGGCCTCCGGCCTCGTCCCGGCTCCGG
>NZ_JAAAYH010000052.1:0-33240 GCF_018035285.1 Streptomyces sp. MK37H
GCCCTTGGACGTGGCGATCCCGCGATCAGCCACAGGGACGTTCAGCCGGTTGCCGCTGCCGCCCGAGACCCGCTTCATCGCCTGGAACAACGACATCAGCGTCCGCAGATCCGTGTCCTTGTCCACGATCAGCGTGTCCAGGCCCGCGCCGACGGTCGGCAGGGACTTCCACGGGACGAAGACCTGGTCCGGCTGGGCGGCCCGCTTCGCCAGCGCGGACAGGAACTTCTGCTGGTTCTGGCTGCGCCCCAGGTCACCGTTGGCCTCCTGGTGGCGCTGGCGGACGAAGGCCAGGGCCTGGCGCCCGTCCAACGTCTGACAGCCCGCCTTCAGATCGGCGCCCGACTTCTTGTCCTTGACGGGCTTGTCGAGGCACATCCGGACGCCGCCCACGGAGTTGACCACGTTGACGAAGCCCGCGAAGCCGATCTCCGCGTAGTGGTCGATCCGCAGCCCGGTGTTGTACTCGATGGTCCGCACCAGCAGCTCGGGGCCGCCCAGCGAGAACGCGGCGTTGAGCTTGTTCTTCGACGGCCCGGGACGCTTACCGGTCATGGGGTAGGTGAACGGTGGGAGGGTCACCCATGAGTCGCGCGGCAGGCTCACCATCGTGGCGCCGTGGGCGCCGGTGTGCAGCACCATCATGGAGTCGGTGCGGCGGCCCTCGGCCGAGCCGGTGTGCAGGTTCTTCTTGTCCTGCTGGGAGAGGCCGTCACGACTGTCGGAGCCCACGATGAGGTAGTTGGTGCCTTTGCCCGGCGCGGGGCGGTGCTCGACCTTGGCCAAGTCGACGTCGTTGTTCAGCTGGGACCAGGCCCAGCCGTACGTGGAGGCGGCCCCGACCAGGACCACCGCGAGCACGACGACCACGGTGCGCCGCAGCCGCCGGGGCCACCGGCGGCCGGGGGCGGCCTCGTCGGTGCCGTCGTCCTCGTCACGCGGCCGGTACGGGTCCGGCGGTATTCGGTGGCGCGGCGTCGAAGGCTCGTGGCGCGTCAAAGGCTCGTGGCGCAGCGTCAAACGCTGCGGGTCGCCACCCGGCAACGGGTTCTCCCCCGGCCAGGGGTTCTCCCCCGGCCAGGGGTTCTCCCCCGGCCAGGGGTTCTCCCCCGGCCAGGGGTTCTCGCCCGGCCAGGGACCATGGCTCGGCCAGGCGCCATTGCCCGGCCATGAGCCCTCCGTCGACCATGAGCCCTCCATCGGCCACGAGCCCTCCGTCGGCCACGAGCTCTCGCCCGGCCATGGGTTCGACATGCTTCTCCAACCCCCGCTCATTTGGACAGACTCTGGCGCGCGGTCGGCTCGACGGTCAGCTGGTCCCCGGCGGAGCCGGATCGCTGCATGCGGTGCCAGCGCAGCCGGGTGCCGAACAGGGCACTGACCACGGACTGGATGATCACGAGGTACATCAGCTGCCGGTAGACGACGAGCTGGAAGGGCATCGCCCACAGCGCCCGCAGCCGTTCCTTGTCCAGCCGCAGCGCGTATCCGGCGCCGAGCAGTTGCACCACGAGGAAGGCGAGCCACACCCCGATCGACTCCACGGGATCGGCGAACAGCACGCCGTACAGGGCGAAGACGTCCACGATGGGGGCGAGCAGCGGCAGCACCACCTGGAAGAGGAAAAGGTAGGGCAGTGCCCGGCGGGCGAAGCGTCCGGCCGGGCCGACCCCGCGGAGGGCGCGGCGGTGCTTCCACATGGCCTGGAGCGTGCCGTAGCACCAGCGGTACCGCTGACGCCACAACTGGCGCAACGAGGTGGGGACCTCGGTCCAGGCGATGGCGGACTCCTGGTAGACCACCCGCCAACCGGCCCGCCACAGGGCCATCGTGAGGTCGGTGTCCTCGGCGAGGGTGTCCTCGCTGATCCCGCCGACGCCCAGCAGCGCGTCCCGCCGGAAGGCGCCGATCGCGCCGGGCACGGTCGGCATGCACTCCAGCACCTCGTACATCCGGCGGTCGAGGTTGAAGCCGAAGACGTACTCCAAGTGCTGCCATCTGCCCAGCATTCGACGGCGGTTGCCGACCTTGGTGTTGCCGCTCACCGCGCCGATGGCCGGGTGGGCGAGCGGCTGGATGAGCTGGTGGATGGCGTCCGGTTCGAAGACGGTGTCGGCGTCGACCATGACCACGATGTCGTGGTGGGCGTGGACCAGGCCGGTGTTGAGGGCGGCGGCCTTGCCCGCGTTGCGCTGGCGGATCACCGAGACGCGGGGGTCGTCGATCCAGGTGGCGAGGTCCGCGGTCCGGTCGGTCGAGCCGTCGTCGATCACGACGATCTGAAGCCACCGGTGGGTGGAGGCGAGCAGTGACCGCACGGTGGACTCGATGCCCGCCTCCTCGTTGTAGGCGGGGATGAGCACCGTCACCGGCTCGTTCACCTCGCGCAGCCAGGGCGAGCCGGGCCGGAAGCGATGCAGGCGCCGGACATGGGACCGCGCGAAGAAGACGAGCAGCAGCAGCCGTAGCAGGGCCAGTACGCCCGCGACGCCGAGCACCCAGGTCATGGCCTGGACGAAGGCGTGCCCGATGGACTGGACCTGGAGCAGCGCCTTGCCCTGCAACTGGCCGACGGTGGAGGCGGGGGTGTTGACCGGGGCCTGGCCGAGCCCCTCGGACACCGTCGTGTACTTCTCGATCTTCCGATTCCGGAAGAGCTTCTTCACCTCGCTGTAGGCGCTGTCCGTCTGGCTGTACTGCTGGACGACGCCCCGCTCCGGCTTCCGCGTCGGCCGGTCGGCCGCGACCAGCAGATACCCCTGCTCGGCGGCGCGCCGGGCGGCCGTCCACTCGCCGCCGCACATCGTGTCGGCCTGGGTGGTGAGCGGCAGCCGCAGCAGTTTGGTGGTGGTCCCCGCGCTGCCCGCCAGCGCCGTCTGGGTCAGGGACAGCTCCAGCCGGGTGCGCACGGCGGACGCCGAGCCCAGGTCGGAGCCGGTGTAAGTGAGCGAGCCGATCTCATGGCCCGCGTCGCGGATGCGTCGCACCAGCTCGGGGTGGCGGGCCGCCTGGACGCCGGAGAGGAAGAAGGTGGCGTGCGCGTGGTGCGCGCGCAGCAGGCCCAGCAGACGTGGGGTCCAGACGGGGTCGGGCCCCCCGTCGAAGGTGAGGGCGACGGTGCGGGCCGGCATCCCGGCCGTCCGCACCGTGGAGCCATCGAGGCGCACCACCGGTTTCCCGGTGTCGGCGGCCTTCGGGATCGGGCTCGTACAGGGGCTGCGCGTGGGCTGGGAGGCGACCTCGTGGGTGGTCCAGCCCTCGAAGACCAGCGCGGCGGCGACCGCGGAGACGACGACGATCAGCAGCAGCCAGTGGCCGCGCGGCTCGGGGCGGTGTGCGTGCCGGCTCACCAGGGGCCGCCCCCGGACGGCGAGTCGACGGCAAGGGGAGCGGTCACCGCGGTGCCGTAGGTGTATGAGCTGGGCCAGGGCCGTGCGGTCGGGGCACTGCCGGTGGTGGACCGCTCGGCGGTCCTGGGCGGCTCCTGGTCGTCCTGCCACAGCACACCGGACAGGGCGGCCACGAGCAGCAGCAGGTAACCGAGGCAGGCACAGCCGACAGCCAACGCCGCCAGCGCCAGAAGCTGTCTCCGGCCACCGGAGGCATTGACGAATATCTGACTGGTTTGTTTTCTTCGCCGACGCTTTTCGGTCACCCTCTTCACCATGTGGCGGAAGTGTAGCGACGCGTTCGCACGCTCGTGACCACGCGACATGACGCCCTCCTCGTTACCGAAGGTAGGCGCGACCTGGTCTTTCTCTCTCAAGCGGGTATGTCTGAAAAGTATGAGAGAAGGGTCACCGCCACTCGGCACGGTCAGATGATCCACGCTTTCCTGAATTCAGGAATTTGTGTACCGTCCGTGTTGTGCTGACCGCTGCCTCCGACATCGAGGTGCTGGTCCGGTTCGGCCGTGCGCTCGCCGACCCGATCCGGTGCCGCATCCTGCTCGCCCTGCGCGAAGCCCCCGCCCACCCGGCCGACCTCGCCGACGCGCTTGGCGTCTCCCGCACCCGGCTGTCGAACCACCTGGCATGTCTGCGCGATTGCGGTCTGGTGGTCGCCGTCCCCGACGGCCGCCGCACCCGCTACGAACTCGCCGACGAACGGCTCGGGCACGCGCTGGACGACCTGCGCACCGCGGTGGTGGCCGTGGAGACCGACCGCACCTGCCCGGACGCCGACGAGAAGGGCTGCTGCTGACCATGACCGCCGAGATATCGATATCCCTCGGCCCCTCCCCGGCCCGCCGCGACGCCCTCACCCGCCGGATCCGGCTGCTGGTCGCCGCGACCATGACCTACAACGTCGTCGAGGCGATCGTCGCCCTCACCGCCGGCAGTCTCGCCTCCTCCACCGCGTTGATCGGCTTCGGCCTGGACTCCGTCATCGAGGTCTCCTCCGCCGCCGCCGTCGCCTGGCAGTTCTCCGCGGCCGACCATGCCGTACGCGAGGCGCGCGAACAGCGCACCCTGCGGATCATCGCCGTCTCCTTCTTCGCACTCGCCGCGTACGTGACCGTGGACGCCGTCCGTGCGCTCACCGGCGCCGGGGAGGCCGGGCGGTCGATCCCCGGCATCGTTCTGGCCGCCCTGTCACTCGCCGTCATGCCGTTCCTGTCCGCCGCCCAACGTCGCGCCGGCCGCGAACTCGGCTCCGCCTCCGCGGTCGCCGACTCCAAGCAAACCCTGCTGTGCACGTACCTGTCGGCCGTGCTTCTTCTCGGCCTGGTCCTCAACACCACCCTCGGCTGGTCCTGGGCCGACCCGATGGCCGCCCTGATCATCGCCGCCGTCGCCGTGAAGGAAGGCCGTGACGCCTGGCGGGGTCACGGCTGCTGCGCACCCTCCGCCCCGGCCGCCGTCGCTCAGGCGGACACGTGCGGCTGCGGGCCGGGATGCGTCTGCCGCACGGGCGAGTCGCAGGAGGAGCGATGAAGGGCCGGGCGTGGGCGGCACTCGCCTGAGCGGACATCCTGGCAGCTGCGACTGACCGGCTGGACCAAGCGGCGTTTCACTCCCCACCAGGCGCTGGCCGCCGGGCTCACCGCGATGGGCGCGGCGTTCGTGCCCCTGGCCCTCGCCCCCGCCCGGCCCGCGATCGGGGCCCTGACGGCTCTCGCCGTATGCGTGGCCGTACTCGCCGCGGCCGGGGCAGTGGTCTACCCCTTCGAGATGGACACCGTCGTCGCGCTGTCCGGGAACAGACTGGTCGCCACCCACTACGGCCTCTACAACACCGTCTCCGGCCTCGGCATCACCCTCGGCAACCTCGCCCTGGGCGCACTCTGGGACGCCACCCACACCGACGCACCCTGGCTGGTATGGGCCACACTCGCGGTGACCGGAGCCGCCTGCGCGACCGCGGTTACCGCACTCGCCAGGACCGGCCGCCTCCACTCCCACCCCGTCCAGCCCGCTCCCGCCTGAGTGCCGGTCCACGGGTTCGACTGTTCACCCCGGCTGCGGGCCGGGGCAGGACACCTGGGGCCACCGCTCGTACCACCGCTGGTCGGCCTCGAGCTGGGCCGCCAGCGAGATGAGCACGGGCTCGCTGTTGGCCGGGCCGAGGAACTGGGCGCCGAGCGGCAGCGTGCGGCGCTCGGGGTCGGCGAACCCGGCGGGGACGTTCATCGCGGGCCAGCCCAGCACGTTCCACGGCCAGGCGTACGGGCACGCCGCGATCATGGCCCGATCCGTACGCCACCCGGACAGACCGGCCATGGCACCGATCCGCAGCGGCGGCGTGGCCGTCGTCGGGGAGAGGACGACGTCGAAGCGCTCGAAGATCGCCCCGACCTGGCGCCGCAGCGGCTCCTCGTACGACCGCGCCCACCGCAGCGCGGTCCCGCCCAGCAGACGGCCGTTGCGGACGGCGCCGCGGGTGCGGATGTCCAGCAGCAGCGGATCGGGGACCCGGCCGGACCATTCGGTGAGCCCGGCCGTGGCGCGCGGCAGGAAGGAGAAGCCCACGAGCCCGTAGCGCGGCTCGGCCTCCACCACCTCGTGGCCGAGGGCCGCCAGCCGCTCGGCGAGCCGGACGACGGCGGCCCGCACCACCGGGTCCAGCCTCTTCGGGGTGCCGGTGAAGGCCGTCTTGAACGACAGGGCGATCCGCAGCCGCCCCGGGTCGCGGCCCACCGCGGACAGCACGTCCACCGGCTCGGGGCAGTGCAGATCCCCCTTACAGTTGCCGGTCGCGACATGCAGCAGCAGCGCCGCGTCGGCGACCGTACGGGCCAGCGGGCCGTTGCAGGTGATGCCGTTGAAGGCCTCGGCGTCCGGCCAGGTGGAGATCCGGCCGCGCTGGGGCTTGATGCCGATGAGATGCGTCCAGGCGGCGGGGATGCGGACCGAGCCCGCGCCGTCCGAGCCGAGCGCGGCGGGGACCAGACCGGCGGCGACGGCGGCCGCGGCGCCGCCGGAGGAGCCGCCGGGGGTGTGCTCCGGGTTCCAGGGGTTGCGGGTGTCGCCGAAGGCGGGGCCCTCGGTGAACGGCCACTGGCCCAGCTCAGGGGTGTTGGTCTTGCCGACGATCACGGCCCCGGCCGCCTTCAGCCGCCGTACCGCCTCGCCGTCCTCGGCCTTGGCGGGGAAGTCGCCGCAGCAGCCGAAGGCGGTGGGCTCGCCCGCGACGTCCGTATCGTCCTTGACCGCGAGCGGGACGCCGAGCAGCGGCAGCCGCTCCCCCGACGCCAGCCGCCGGTCCGCCTCGGCGGCCTCGCGCAGGGCGGCCTCGGCGCGGATGCGGCGGAACGCGTTGAGCGTGGGCTGGGTCTCGGCGATGCGCTGGAGCGACTGCTCGACCAGCGCACGGGAGGTCACCTCGCCCCCGGCCAGGGCGCGGATCTGCTCGCCCAGACCCTTGGGAATGACGCTGGTCACCGTGGACCCTCCTCGGGTGAGTTCGGCCACTCCCCCTTTACCCCAGGTCGCCGCTCGGCGCACCCTGGGCAACGGTGATGACCCTTTTCATCATTTTCATCCAGATCATCGCTGAGCACAGAGGACACCCGCATGACCGACATCGCGGCGCGCCGCACCGGCCTCCACGCCCGCACCGGAGGCCCCTCCGACGGCGAGGACCACCTGCTGGAGCACCTGCTCGGCTGGTCGCTCGTCGTAGTCCTCGCATTGCTCACCACGCAGCTGGGCCTGTTCTGAGGCCACTCTGAGGCCACACGTCACGGTCCAGCGCACTGCACCGAGCCGTATGCCATAGTGGACCGCATGACGTTCGACGCCGCGGCCTGGCTGGAATCCGCCACCATCGACCCCGCCGTACTCGCCCTGCGCCCCGACTACCGGGCGCTGCTCATCACCGCCGAGGGGCTGCGCCCCGGGCCCAGCGACGAGCTGAGCGAGCGGCTCCTGGCCGACGCCGAGTCGGCGGCGCGGGAGCGGTTCGGGGACGGCCCGGTGGAGGAGCATCCGCATCTGGCCGCCTGGCGCGAGGCGTTCCGCGCCTTCGGCGCGAAGCCGCAGCGCACCCGGCCCAGCGCGGAGGCGCTGCTGCGGCGGGTCTCCGCCGGGCTGCCCCGGGTGGACCGGCTGACCGACATCTACAACGCGATCTCGGTCGGACATGTGATCCCGCTCGGCGGCGAGGACCTCGACCACTACGTGGGCGCGGCCCGGCTGGTGCGCGCCGAGGGCGACGAGACCTTCGAGACGACGGCCGGGGGCGAGCCCGTGGTCGAGCACCCGGCGCCCGGTGAGGTGGTGTGGCGGGACGACGCGGGCGCCACCTGCCGCCGCTGGAACTGGCGCCAGTGCACCCGCACAAGGCTCACCCATGACACCACCCGGGCGATGTTCGTCCTGGACGCGCTGGGGCCGATGGACGACACCGCGCTGAAGGCGGCCGGTGACCAGCTCATGGAGGCGCTGACGGAGGCCTGTGCGGGGGTGACGATCGCCTCGCGGCTGCTGGGCGCGGCGTAGCGGGGTCGGCGGGTTCTTCCCCTCCCCGCCCCTTCCCGAAACCAGGGGCTCCGCCCCTGGACCCCGGGGCCTGGGGCGAAGCCCCCCGGCAACCCCAAGCGCACTGGCACGCCAGGACGGCGGGGCCGACGGGTCTTTCCGCTTCCCGCCCCTGCCGAAACCAGGGGGCTCCGCCCCTGGACCCCAGGGGTCGGCAAGCCGACCGTCGCCGCCATGAACACCTGCACCGGCGGGCTGATCACCGGGCGGATGCCCGCGCACATCCGAGTCGCCCAGCCGGGGTCTGGGACAGAGACCCAGTCTCGCCTCGCCCCCTGGACCCCCAGGAGTCGGCAAGCCAACCGTCGCCGCCATGAACACCTGCACCGGCGGGCTGATCACCGGGCGGACGCCCGCGCACATCCGAGTCGCCCAGCCGGAGTCTGGGACAGAGCCCCAGTTCCGCCTCTCCCCCCGGACCCCCAGGGGGCGGCAAGCCAACCGTCGCCGCCATGAACACCTGCACCGGCGGGCTGATCACCGGGCGGACGCCCGCGCACATCCGAGTCGCCCAGCCGGAGTCTGGGACAGAGCCCCAGTCTCGCCTCGCCCCCTGGGTCCCCGGGGGCCGACGAGCTTACCGTCGCCGCCGTGAACGCGGGCGGCACGCCGACGCAGTGGACGCCCGCGCATATCCGGGTCGTCCGGCCCGGGGTCTGGGGCGGAGCCCCACCACGCGGCGGAGCCGCGTATCGATGCTGCGGGAAGGGGCGGGACAGGGGAACAGCGCGCCGCAGGCGTCACGGTCCGACGCGGGCTAGAACAGGGCCTGCTGGCCCGGGGTCGGGGGGTCCTCCTCGCCGAACAGCTTCGGCGGAGTGGTGAGCAGCGGCGCGATCCGCCGCGAGCCGGGGCAGGAGATCAGCTCGTACGCGGAGCGCCGCCCCGGCGGGTCATGGCGGGCGAAGCGCCCGCCGACGACCGCGATCTCTCGGGTGCAGACCGGGCAGGTGCGGCGGGGTGACGACGACATGGGTCCAGTGTCACCCAGCCCTCCGACAACGGCCCCGGGGCGGGTCACCGGCCGCTTGCTCAGAACGCGTCCACCGGCTTGTACGCCCCCCACACCTCCCGCAGCGCGTCACAGACCTCGCCAACCGTGGCCCGCGCCGCCAGCGCGTCCTTCATCGGGTACAGCACATTGGCCGTGCCCGGCTCGCCCTCGGCGGCCTTCCGCAGGGAGGACAGCGCCGCGCTCACCGCCGACCGGTCGCGCTCGGCGCGCAGCCGGGCGAGCCGGTCGCGCTGCCGGGCCTCGATCTCCGGGTCCACCCGCAGCGGTTCGTACGGCGCCTCCTCCGCGAGCTGGAAGCGGTTGACGCCGACCACCACCCGTGTCCCCGCGTCGGTCTCCCGGGCGATCCGGTAGGCGTTCCGCTCGATCTCCTCCTTCTGGAAGTTCCGCTCGATGGCCGCCACCGCACCGCCCAGATCCTCGACCCGCCGCATCAGATCGACGGCCGCCTCCTCGACGGCGTCGGTCAGCGACTCCACGGCGTAGGAGCCCGCGAAGGGGTCCACGGTGGCCGTCACATCGGTCTCGTGCGCCAGCACCTGCTGGGTGCGCAGCGCCAGCCGGGCCGAGGTGTCGGTCGGGAGGGCGATCGCCTCGTCGAAGGCGTTGGTGTGCAGCGACTGGGTGCCGCCGAAGACGGCGGCCAGACCCTGGACGGCCACCCGTACGAGGTTCACCTCGGGCTGCTGGGCGGTGAGTTGGACCCCCGCGGTCTGGGTGTGGAAGCGCAGCATCTGGGACTTCGGATCGCGGGCGCCGAACTCCTCCCGCATCACCCGCGCCCAGATCCGCCGCGCGGCCCGGAACTTGGCGACCTCCTCCAGCAGCGTGGTGCGGGAGACGAAGAAGAAGGAGAGCCGGGGCGCGAAGTCGTCGATGTCCATCCCCGCCGCGACGGCCGTACGGACGTACTCGATGCCGTCGGCGAGGGTGAAGGCGATCTCCTGCGCGGGCGAGGCCCCGGCCTCCGCCATGTGGTAGCCGGAGATCGAGATGGTGTTCCACTTGGGCAGCTCGGCCTTGCAGTACTTGAAGATGTCCGCGACCAGCCGCAGCGAGGGGGCGGGCGGAAAGATATAGGTGCCGCGGGCGATGTACTCCTTGAGGATGTCGTTCTGGATGGTGCCGGTCAGCCGGCTCCCGGACACGCCCTGCTCCTCGGCCACGAGTTGGTGGAGGAGCAGCAGCAGGGCCGCGGGCGCGTTGATGGTCATGGAGGTCGAGACCCGGTCCAGCGGAATGCCGCCCAGCAGCACCCGCATGTCCTCGACCGAGTCGATGGCCACGCCCACCTTGCCGACCTCGCCGTGCGCGAGGGGCGCGTCGGAGTCGTAGCCCATCTGGGTCGGCAGGTCGAAGGCCACCGACAGGCCGGTGGTGCCGTGCTCGATCAACTGCCGGTAGCGGGCGTTGGACTCGGCGGCGGTGCCGAACCCCGCGTACTGCCGCATCGTCCAGGGGCGGCCGGTGTACATCGTCGGATAGACCCCGCGCGTGAAGGGGTACTCCCCCGGCTCGCCCAGCCGCCCGGCCGGGTCCCAGCCGCTGAGCGCGCCGGGCCCGTACACCGGCTCGACGGGGAATCCCGACTCCGACTCGCGCGCCATGGGTCACGCCTCCTGATGGCTGATACCGGGCGTTCTCCCGGTACGGGGCCTTGTTCACAGCATGCGTCGATGTTCGCCTCACGGCAGCCCCGGGAAGCATTCAGAGCAAAAAGATCAGGGGAGGGGTTCGGATGCACCGGACAGCGGTGGTCGGCACCGCGCTGGCCACGGCCACGGCGGCGGCACTGGTCGCCGGGTGCCGGCCGGGGGAGGCGACCGTGAACGGCCGGGGGCAGGAACGGCCCCAGGCCCGGGCGAGTACGAGCGCACCCGCGCGCGAGACGCCGCCCCGGCCGCAACGCACGTACACCCACAAGGCCAAGCCCAAGCGGGTGGCGGTGCGCCCGCCGCGCACCACGGCCCCTCCGGTGCCGCGGCGCACCGCGCCGAGGGTGGCCCCGCCGGTGATCCCCTTCGGCACCAGCGGGGACCGGGTGCGCGAGCTCCAGGCCCGGCTGCGCGCGCTCGGCCTCTTCCACCGGAACCCGACCGGGTACTTCGGCACGATCACGCAGGCGTCGGTCAGCGCGTACCAGCGGGGCCACGGCCTCGCGGCCACCGGCTCGGTGAGCCGGCGCACCTGGACCTCACTGCGCTCGGCCACGAAGACGCCCACGCGCGACGAGCTCTACCCGCCGACCACCCTTCCGCTGGCCAAGCCCGATCCGCGGTGCCTGACCGGCCGGGTGCTGTGCATCAGCAAGACCAGCCGCACCCTGGCCTGGATGGTCAACGGCCGGGTGGTGTCGGCGATGGATGTGCGCTTCGGCTCGGAGTACACCCCGACCCGGGAGGGGCTGTTCCAGGTCAACTTCAAGAGCCGGGACCACGTCTCGACGATCTATCACACGCCGATGCCCTACGCGATGTTCTTCAGCGGCGGCCAGGCGGTGCACTACTCCTCGGACTTCGCCGCCCGCGGCTACAGCGGCGCCTCACACGGCTGTGTGAACGTCCGGGACAAGAAGAAGATCGCCGCCCTCTTCGAGAAGGTGAAGGCGGGCGACAAGGTCGTGGTCTACAAGTAGGACCGCGACCATCATTTGAGGAACCCCGGCGGCGAGGACCCGGTCCGCGAGAGCGGCGCCGGTTCAGGCGCAAAAAAGGGGCGGCGCGGGCAGAGCCGGGGGAACGTGCTCTGCCCGCGCCGAATGCGCGGAGCCGTCGGTACGGGGGGAACCTCGGCTCCCGCGCGGCCGATGACCAGTCGGCCCGTTTCTTTCAGCGTCACCGCTGAAAAAAACGTCACACCCGGGTTCCGGAGTCTCAGTCGGCACCCGTTTCCGCGGTGGTCGTGGGGTCGTCCGAAGCGGGCGACTCCGTGGACTTCAAGGGGTCAGCTGCGGTCGTGGGGGTGGTGGCGTCGGTCGGCGTGTCGGTGGTGTCCGGCGGAGGGGGCGGCGGGGCTGTGTCGCCGTCCCCGCCACCTTTTCCCGGATCGCCGCTGGAGTCGCCACCGCTGTCCGAACCGGCACTGTCACCGGAGCCGGGCCCGGACCCGGAGCCGTCGGAGCCGCCGTTGCCGCCCCCGCCGCTGCCGCTGTCCGTGCCGCCGCTGTCGCCACCGCTGCCCGTGCTCTCGTCGCTGCGCGGGGTGCTTCCCGTACCGTCGTCGGCCAGGATCTGCGTGCAGTAGCCGTGGATGGCGGACGCGCCGCCCGCCGCCTTCGTCAGCTGCTTCAGCGACTTCTTGTCGAGCTCCGCGCCCACACCCGTTTCCGAGTCCAGGTAGCGCGGGCAGACGGCGAGGGCCCACTTCGGGACGCCGGGCTCCCCCTTCGAGGGGTCGTTCGACTTGCCGTTCTTGCCCTTGCCGTGGTCCTCCGGGTCGGAGGGAACCGTTCCGCCCTGGGCGCCGTTCGAGCCCACATCGCTGGCATCGTTGTCGCCCGAACCACTGGGATCAGGCGTCGTCGTACCGCCGTCCTCGGAGATCTCCGGATGGGCGGAGTTCCCGCCGGGACCGCCGTCCGGCATGCTCACCGAGGGGCCCGGAGTGTGGTCGCTCTGCCCGAACGGTGTCGGCAGTACCCCCGCGGCTGCCGCCACCGCGAATCCGCTGAGCGCACATCCGGCCACGACCGCGACCATGCCCGCGCGCAGCGGGCGCCGCAGCCGCGGCTGTCTCTCTCTGAATCGCCGGATCAGGTGCGGCCGCCGGGCCATGTCCATTTCGGCCACGGACTCCGCCTCGGCCTCGGCCTCGACCCGGGCCGCCCGGAAGGCGGCCACGGCCGCCTCCTCACCGGGCAGCGCGGACGCGTCGGAGGGGGCCGCCGTACGGCCCGCGCCGGCGGCGGCGCTGAGCACGGCCGCCAACCGTTCCGCATCGGCATATGACTGGCCGCTCCGGCCGTCGGGAGCTGCAGGCTGCCCCTCGACCGGTTCGCCGCGAAGCAACCGCTCCGCGGCAATGTCATCCAGCCAGCTGTAGCGGTGGTCTTCGGCCATCACATGTCCTTCTGCGTTGGCGCGCGTGAATCCGTCACACCAGCAGACTTCGCCACACCCGGCTTGGTTGCGCCGCCGCCGTGTGACTCGCGTTGCCCTGGGACCCCGTCGAGCACCGAATCGCCCCCGGCCGCGGGGCCGATCAGATCGGCGAGCCGCCGCAGACCCCGGTGAGCGGCGGTGCGCACCGCCCCGGGCCGCTTGCCGAGCACCGCGGCCGCGCTCTTGGCGTCGAGACCGAGGACCACCCGGAGCACCACCGCCTCGGCCTGGTCCTGCGGCAGCTGGGAGATCAGCCCGAGCGCCTTGCCGGTGCCGATGGCCTCCATCGCCTCACCGGCCGTGTCCGCGTCGGACGGGCGGAACTCCAGCTCCGACTCATCGCCGCCAATGGCCGGGCGGCGGCCGCGCATCCGTATGTGGTCCAGCGCGCGATTGCGGGCTATCCGGGCCGCCCAGCCCCGGAAACGATCCGCGTCTCCGCTGAATCGTTGCAGGTCACGGGCTATTTGCAGCCATGCTTCCGAGGTGATGTCCTCCGCGTCTCCATCACCGACCAGCGTGCGTACGTAGCCGAGGAGGCGAGGATGCACGGACCGGTAGACGGTCCGGAAGGCGGCCTCGTCCCCTTCCTGCGCCGCGAGCACCGCGGCGGTCAGTTCCGCGTCGTCGCCCTGCACGCTCTCTTCCTGCCCCACTCGGAGAATCCGTGGTCCAGTCGATTCCGGCGTAACCCGCGGGCTAGCCCTGCCCGTAGGGCGGGTACTGCTGACCGGGCTGGCCGGGCGGCGGGGTCGGCGGCATCTGAGGGGCACCATACGGCGCGGAGCCGGGGCCCGGGGAGCCGTACGGGTTCGGCGACGGCATCCCGTACGGGGCCGGACCGGCCATCTGCGGGGGCAGCGAGGCCCGCTGCTCCTGCATCGCGGTGATCTGCCGGACCAGCAGCAGCGCCAGGACCGCCGCGGCCATGAAGATCACGATCGCGAACATGTCGAAGGCCAGGATGGAGTGCAGGCTCTCGATGTCGCTCTTCGCCTCCGAGGGAGAAGGGGCGTAGTCGTCGCCCTCCACCTTGCCCCGCAGCAGGTTGTACCGGATCCCGCCGACGGCGTTGGTGACCAGCGCCACGATCCAGGTGACCCACCAGCCATTGAGCACACCGCGGCTGACGGCGTGCGGCCCCTGCGGGGAGCTGGCGCGCCAGATGTCGTTGGCGATCTGCTTGGGGAACCAGAGGTTGACCACCGGGGTGAACCATGAACCGGCCGCCCAGCCGCTGCTGAAGCGGTGCTGGCCGGGGGCGAAGACCTCGGCGTTCAGCCGCAGCCGCCGGAACCAGATCGCCCAGACCACGGCGATCGCGACGGTGAGCAGCGAGTAGATGACCTGGGCCGTGGTGAACATGTCGTCGGCGTCGTTGAGGTCGTCCTCGGTGATCGAGACCGACTTGCCCTCGACCGCGTCCAGCATGTCCCCGATCACGCTGAACTGGCCGGATCGCGCCACCAGGAGGAAGATGAGCGCGGGCAGCGCCAGCCCGAACAGCACGAGGAGCGTGGTGGAAAGCCCGCGCCGCAGATCCACCCCGCCGGTGGGCATGCCCATCGGCGGAGCCGCCGGGTAGCCGTAGCCGCCGGGCATCGGCGGGCTCTGCGGCGGGACGGACGGCTGCTGCGGGGGTCCGGACGACTGCTGGAGCTGCTGCTGGTAGGTCCCGCATGCGGCACAGCGCCCGTCGGGGCCGACGGCGACAGCGCGGCAGTTCCCACACGGATACATGGTCTTTTGAGTCCCCCTGGGAACGTGACCGCTCCGGGCCACGCGAGAAAATAAGCCTCTGACCGCGCCCAGAGCGCGGACCTGCACGTTACGGGCATCCGACCGGTCCCGTCCAGAGCGGATCGAGCCCCGGACAGCGGGGTGAAGTCCCCGTTTCGCGCAAGGGGAGGTGTGACGCAATCGAGGCGTGCGACGCTGTAAGGGGTACGAGCCTGATCCAGGCTCTCCTGATCGACGGTCGGGGCCTCTCCTGTGGGGGGTGGCGGCCCCGACCGTCCTTCTTCTCTCCCTCTCGGAACGCTCCCGGAACGCGCGCTCGGCCCCCAGTGGCCCGTGCTCTCAGACCCCCAGCCGCTCCGCGAGCCGGGTGAAGCCGGACCAGCTCAGCGGCGGCTTCCCGGGGTCCCACACCCGCTGCGCCAGCGCCGCGAGCGGCAGCCGGATGCCCTGGGCCACCTGGGCGGGGGTCTGGGCGTCGGGCCGGTCGCCCCAGATCGCGAAGCGGGCGCCGAGGATCCGGTCGGGTCCGGTCAGGCTCTTGTCGGTGACGGGCGTGGAGCCGCGCAGTACCGCCGGGGACCAGTCCTCGTAAATGCGTTCCCCGGTCGGATAGGTGAAGCCGCCGGGCTGGCCGAGCACATAGTAGAGGAAGGAGTCGTTCAGGTTGACCACCTTGCGGCCCTCCTTCAGATACTCCTGCGGCTGCCGTGCCGTCTCCTTCAGCCGTCCCGTCCAGTACTCGACCTCGATGTTCTTGGCCGGCTGGACGACGCCGCCCGCGAAGAAGCCGTCGTTCCACGCCTTGGGCCGCTTGCCGAGCTGCCGCGCGAGCCGGGCCCGGTCGTTCAGCCAGCCGGTGACCAGATCCTGCACCCGGGCGCTGGGGCCGTACTTCGCCTTCGCGGCGGCGGCCAGCTTGGGGAACGACGCCTGGGGGTCCTTGACGGTCAGCGCGAGGTACTCATCGGCGCCCAGGTGCCACCAGCGGCCGGGAAAGAGGGGGGCGTACTCCCGCATCAGGTCGTCGACGATGCGGGCCGCGGCCGGATTGGAGATGTCCACCGAGCCCTGGAAGGTGGTGCCGCCCGCGTTGCGCAGCTGGAGCTGCGGATGGGCCCCGATGACGGCGCCGAGGTGGCCCGGCGAGTCGATCTCGGGGATGACGGTGATGTGCAGCCGCTGCCCGAGCGCGACGATCTGCCGGACCTGGTCCTTGGTGAGGTACTGGGACGAGACGATCTCGGGGTGGCTGGTGCTCTGGATGCGGAAACCCTGATCGTCCGAGAAGTGCAGGGCCAGCTGGTTGAGCTTGAGATCGGCCATCTCGCGCATCCGGGCCTCGATCCACCCGACCGTGAAGAATTTGCGCGCGATGTCCAGGTTGAGGCCGCGCTGGGCGCGGCCGGGCCGGTCGTGGATCACGCCCTCGGGGAGCCGGCCGCCGGAGCGCAGGGCCTGTTTCACGGTGCGGGTGCCGTAGAAGACGCCCGCGTCGGCGGGGCCGGTGATCCGGGCGCGGCCGCCGGCGACCTTCAGGGTGTACGCCTCGCCGCCGCCGCTCTCCTTCGGGGCGAGGGCCAGGCAGAGGTCACCGCGGCGGGCGGGGCCGGAGGTGGTGCGCAGCCCCAGCTCCGCGGCGATCATGCGGGCCTCGTCGGCGAGCGGGCCCTTGAGGTCGGCCACCACCCGGCTGTCGTCGCCGGGCCGCCAGCCGGGGCCCGAGGCCGGGGTGAAGTCGCGGATGGAGGGGATGGTGCGGGGCGGCGCGGAGGCCGCCGTGCGGTGCGGCGGGACGGCCGAGGGGGACCGCGCCGAGGTGGCGGTCGTGGCGTGCGCCGAGGGCTGCGCGGACGAGGAGCGGGTGCCCGATGGGCGCTGCCCGCCGTCCGTCTGCTGACAGCCGAGGGTCGTCAGGACGAGCGCGACGACGGCCCCCGCGATGAGACCGCGGACGCAGGACGCCTTGGTGGCTCTGAGCGGCAATCCCATGGCGGTGTACCTCCTCCTCGGCCCCTCCCCGCTGCACGCGTTCGGCCGCTGGTGACCGAAAAAAGCTCTGCGCCCCGAATGCCGTCCACCGCATGCGGTAAAACCTCCCCGTTCGGGTGATATCGCGTTCCCTCCGGCACACCCACCTCCCCGCGTCGTTAGCGTGTACTGCTCACGCGCCCAGCCCATGTGTCCCACGCCTCCCCCGGGTCCGTTTCTCCCGGGCGTCCGTTCCCATGCGCGCCTCATGCGTGTCCGAGGAGTCCACGCTGTCCAGGTCCAGGTCCCGCGCCGCCGCCTCCCGCCTCGACCGGCTCAACACCGCCCCCGCCGACGCGGCCGAGGCCGCGCTCCTCGCCTGTTGCGGCAGCCGCCGCTGGGCCCGGCTGATCGCGGCCCACCGCCCGTACCCGGATCTGGAGGCGCTGCTGGCCGCCGGGGACGAGGCCAGCTATGACCTCACCCCCGCCGATCTGGACGAGGCGCTCGCGGACGAGTCGGTCGTCGGCCATGAGCTGCCGCCCGCGGACAGCCTGGGGTCGCTGGCCGCGCACACCGCGCTCCAGGCCGCGCACGACGCGTACGAGCGTCGATTCGGTCACGTTTTCGTCATCTGTCTGGATGATCTGCGGCCCGAGGAGCGGCTGGACCGGCTGCTGACCGGGATCCGGGACCGGCTGGGCAACGAGCGGGAGCGGGAGCGGGACAACACCGCCGAGGAGCTGCGGCGCATCGCCCGCGGCAGACTGGTCCGGCTGACCGGGAATCGGCCCCGTTCGCCGGAAGCGCCCGGATTCCGGATCGCCTGATCGCCCGTCCGTGCTTGATCGATCACACTTGAGCCCCCCGGAGGAACCCTCCGACAACACGTCGGTACGATGGCCAGGGCCGGTGGACCGTACCCGGCCGGGCCCGACCGACCGTGAAGCCGGCAGGCCCCAATCCCGCTTCCGGAGGGTTTTTCCGTGCCGGCTGGAACGCTGTATCGCGGCCGGGAAGGTATGTGGTCCTGGGTGGCTCACCGAGTCACCGGCGTCCTCATCTTCTTCTTCCTGTTCGTACATGTGCTGGACACCTCGCTGGTCCGCGTCTCGCCCGAGGCGTACGACGACGTGGTCGCCACGTACAAGAATCCCATCGTGAACCTGATGGAGTACGGCCTCGTGGCCGCCATCCTGTTTCACGCCCTCAACGGCCTTCGCGTCATCGCCGTCGACTTCTGGTCCAAGGGCGCGAGGTACCAGCGTCAGATGCTCTGGGGCGTCGTCGGTATCTGGGTCGTGCTGATGGCCGGTGCCTTCTACCCGGTCCTCCAGCACACGCTGCGCGAACTGTTCGGGAGCTGACGCACATGTCCGCCGAGACCACCACCCCCGCGAGCGACGCGGTCAGCGCGTACGACGTGGATCACCCGGCCCCGGTCATCGAGCCGCCGCGGGCCCGTACCCGTAAGACGCCCAGGGCGACCCGGACGAACTTCGAGATGTACGGCTGGCTCTTCATGCGCCTGTCCGGCATCCTGCTGGTCGTCCTGGTCCTGGGCCATCTGCTGATCCAGCTGGTGCTGGACGGCGGTGTAACCAAGATCGGCTTCGCCTTCGTGGCCGGCCGCTGGGCCTCGCCGTTCTGGCAGGCATGGGATCTGATCATGCTCTGGCTCGCCACGCTGCACGGCGCGAACGGCCTGCGCACGATCATCAACGACTACGCGGAGCGGGACAACACCCGCCTGTGGCTGAAGGCGCTGCTCTACACGGCGGCGGGATTCACCATCGTGCTCGGCACTCTGGTGATCTTCACCTTCGACCCGAACATCCGCTAGGCCCCGGGGCTGAGGTATCCACTCATGAAGATCCACAAGTACGACACCGTCATCGTCGGCGCCGGCGGGGCCGGGATGCGCGCGGCCATCGAGTCGACCAAGCGCAGCCGCACCGCGGTGCTCACCAAGCTCTACCCGACCCGGTCCCACACCGGCGCCGCGCAGGGCGGCATGGCCGCCGCCCTCGCCAACGTCGAGGAGGACAACTGGGAGTGGCACACCTTCGACACGATCAAGGGCGGTGACTACCTGGTCGACCAGGACGCCGCCGAGATCCTGGCGAAGGAGGCCATCGACTCGGTCCTGGACCTGGAGAAGATGGGCCTGCCGTTCAACCGGACCCCGGACGGCACCATCGACCAGCGCCGCTTCGGCGGCCACAGCCGCAACCACGGCGAGGCCCCGGTCCGCCGGTCCTGCTACGCCTCGGACCGCACCGGTCACATGATCCTCCAGACGCTGTACCAGAACTGCGTCAAGGAGGGCGTGGAGTTCTACAACGAGTTCTACGTCCTGGACCTCCTGATGACCGAGGTCGACGGGGTCAAGCGCACCGCCGGTGTGGTGGCGTACGAGCTGGCCACCGGTGAGCTGCACGTCTTCCAGGCGAAGGCCGTCGTCTTCGCCTCGGGCGGCTGCGGCAAGTTCTTCAAGGTGACCTCCAACGCCCACACCCTCACCGGTGACGGCCAGGCGGTCGCCTACCGGCGCGGGCTGCCGCTGGAGGACATGGAGTTCTTCCAGTTCCACCCGACCGGCATCTGGCGCATGGGCATCCTGCTGACGGAGGGGGCCCGCGGCGAGGGCGGCATCCTCCGCAACAAGGACGGCGAGCGCTTCATGGAGAAGTACGCGCCGGTCATGAAGGACCTCGCCTCGCGCGACGTGGTCTCGCGGTCGATCTACACGGAGATCCGCGAGGGCCGCGGCTGCGGTCCCGAGGGCGACCACGTCTACCTGGACCTCACCCACCTGCCGCCGGAGCAGCTGGACGCCAAGCTGCCCGACATCACCGAGTTCGCGCGGACGTACCTGGGCATCGAGCCGTACACGGACCCGATCCCGATCCAGCCCACCGCGCACTACACGATGGGCGGCATCCCGACCAACGTCCAGGGCGAGGTGCTGGCGGACAACGACACCGTCGTGCCCGGCCTGTACGCGGCCGGCGAGGTCGCCTGCGTCTCGGTGCACGGCGCCAACCGCCTGGGCACCAACTCGCTGCTCGACATCAACGTCTTCGGCCGCCGGGCGGGCATCGCCGCCGCGGAGTACTCCGCCACGGCCGACTTCGTCGAGCTCCCGGAGGACCCGGCCGCGTTCGTCCAGGCGCAGGTCGAGAACCTGCGCGACGCGACCGGCACCGAGCGGGTCACCGAGGTCCGCAAGGCGCTCCAGGAGACCATGGACAAGAACGTCATGGTCTTCCGCACCGAGCAGACGCTCAAGGAGGCCGTCGAGGAGATCGGCCACCTGCGCGAGCGCTACAAGAACGTCAGCGTCCAGGACAAGGGCAAGCGGTTCAACACCGATCTGCTGGAGGCCATCGAGCTGGGCAACCTGCTCGACCTGGCCGAGGTCATGGCCATCTCCGCCCTGGCCCGCAAGGAGTCGCGCGGCGGCCACTACCGCGAGGACTACCCGAACCGCGACGACGTCAACTTCATGCGGCACACCATGGCGTACCGAGAGGTGGGCGCGGACGGCTCCGAGTCCATCCGCCTCGACTACAAGCCGGTCGTGCAGACCCGCTACCAGCCGATGGAGCGTAAGTACTGATGAGCACCCCCACGCTTGAGAAGTCCGACCAGGCCCCCGAGGCGGCCGACGCCACCGCCTCGCATCTGATCACCGTCACCTTCCGGATCCGGCGCTTCAACCCGGAGGTCTCGGACCAGGCGGTCTGGGAGGACTTCCAGATCGACATGGATCCGAAGGAGCGCGTCCTCGACGGCCTCCACAAGATCAAGTGGGAGCTGGACGGCACCCTGACCTTCCGCCGCTCCTGCGCCCACGGCATCTGCGGATCGGACGCGATGCGGATCAACGGCCGCAACCGGCTGGCCTGCAAGACGCTGATCAAGGACATCAGCCCGGAGAAGCCCATCACGGTCGAGCCGATCAAGGGGCTCGCGGTCCTCAAGGACCTGATCGTGGACATGGAGCCGTTCTTCCAGGCCTACCGCGATGTGATGCCCTTCCTGATCACGACGGGCAACGAGCCGACGCGTGAGCGGCTGCAGTCCGCGGCGGACCGCGAGCGGTTCGACGACACCACCAAGTGCATCCTGTGCGCCGCGTGCACCTCGTCGTGCCCGGTGTTCTGGAACGACGGCCAGTACTTCGGCCCGGCGGCGATCGTCAACGCGCACCGCTTCATCTTCGACTCGCGTGACGAGGGTGGTGAGCAGCGGCTGGAGATCCTGAACGACAAGGACGGCGTCTGGCGCTGCCGTACGACCTTCAACTGCACGGAGGCGTGCCCGCGAGGGATCGAGGTCACGAAGGCCATCCAGGAGGTGAAGCGCGCGCTGATCACGCGGCGCTTCTGAGGAGGGCTGTGGCTCCGTAGGAGCTTGTGGGCGAGGGCCCCGCTTCCCGGGTTTCCGGGGGCGGGGCCCTCGTCGTTTCAGCGGGCGCTGGGCAACTATGCACCGTGGGTATACACATCGCGTATAGTCGTGTGCATGGCCACCGCCTACGTTCTCCCGATCAAGACCGCTGCCGCGCTCTTCCCTCTGCTGGCGCTCTTACTGTTGCTGCCGACAGCCGTCGTCCTGTACCGCCGCCACGGCGTGATGTCCCGGGGGCGGGCGCTGTCGCTGTACGGCTTCCTCTACTACTCGCTCACGGCCTTGTGCATGACGATCGTGCCGCTGCCGAAGCAGACCGCCGATATGTGCCGGCGGTTCGCGATGATGGCCCATCCGCAGTGGATGCCCGGGAACACCTTCAGAGACATCTGGGAGGAAGCGGACCACAAGGTCGGGCTCAACGCGCTGGTCCTCCAGAACCCCGCCGTCGCCGGAACCGCCTTCAACCTGCTGCTGCTCCTGCCGCTCGGCGTCTTCCTGCGCTATCACTTCCGGCGCTCGCTGCCCGCCACCGCCGCGATCGGCTTCGCGGTCTCACTGTCGTTCGAGCTGACGCAGTGGACCGGGGTGTGGGGGCTCTACAGCTGCCCGTACCGGCTGTTCGACGTGGACGACCTGATCGTCAACACGGCGGGGGCGATGGCCGGTTGGCTGCTGGCCGGGCCGGTCGCGCGGATGCTGCCGACGCTGGAGACGCTGGACGGGCGGGCGCTGGCGGCGCGGCCGGTTCCGTTCGGGCGGCGGCTGACCGCGCTGGTCGTTGATGTGGCCGGATATGTCGTCGCCTCGGTGTTCACCGCCGCCGTGATGCTCTACCGGGGCGGGTCGGCCCCGGCCTGGATGCTGGTGGGGATCTTCGTGGCCTGGTTCGTGCTGCTGCCGCTGGCGACCGGGGCGACCCCCGGAAAGCGGCTGTTGCTGCTGAAGCTGGTGGCGGACGACGGCGGCCCGCTGGTGGCCTGGCGGCTGACCCTGCGGGCGCTGCTGATCGGGGCGCTGGTGATGCCGTTCCTGGCGGGGCTGTTCCTGGCCGTACTGACGCTGCTGAACGAGCCGTATCCGTCCGGCCTGTTCGCCACCGTCCGCGACTCGGGCACGCAGGGCGCGGCGGCGGTTCTCATGGCGCTGAGCCCCGTTCAACTGCTGGCGGTGACGGTCGGGTTCACGCTGACGGCGGTCTGCGTACGGAAGACGCTGCGCCACCCGGACCGGCTGGCCCCGCACGACCGCATCTCGGGCATCCGCAACGCGACGCTGCCGCACAGGCGGGCGGTGCGGGCGGCCGTACGGGCCGCTGAGCGGCCCGCCGACCGACTCGCCGACCAGCCCGCTGAGCGGCCTGCCGACCGACTCGCTGACCGGCCAGCTGACCGGCTCGCCTCCCCGCTCGCCGACCGGCTCGCCTCCCCGCTCGCTGACCGGCCCGCCTCCCCGCTCGCCGACCGGCCCGCTCCGGCCGCAGTGGCGCGGGCCGGGGCTGAGTTGGCGGGCGTTCAGGCGCGGGTCGAGGCGAGCTCCACGACGGTGACGTCCGGGGGCGCCCCAACCCGTACCGGCGGGCCCCAGGCGCCCGCGCCCCGGGTCACATAGAGCTGGGTGTCGCCGTACCGGTCGAGCCCGGCGGCGGTGGGGTTGGCGAGCTCGGCCACATAGGTGCCGGGCCACAGCTGACCGCCGTGGGTGTGGCCGGAGAGCTGGAGATCCACGCCCGCCTTCACCGCGTCGTGGATCACCACCGGCTGATGGGCGAGCAGCACGGAGGCGCGTGAGCGGTCACGGTCGCCGAGCGCCTTACCGAAGTCGGGACCGTGGCCCTCGCTCTCGCCCGCGACGTCGTTCACCCCGGCGAGATCGAAGCCGGGCAGCTCGGTGCGCTCGTTCTCCAGCGGGCGCAGGCCCAGCTCGCGCACATGGTCCACCCACTCGGCGGCGCCCGAGTAGTACTCGTGGTTGCCGGTGACGAAGTAGCTGCCGTGGCGGGCGCTCAGCCCGCGCAGGGGCTCGGCGGCCGGGCCGAGGTCGGCAACGCTGCCGTCCACGAGGTCGCCGACGACGGCGACGAGGTCGGGGCTGGTGCGGTTGACCGCCGCGACCACCCGCCGGGTGTGGTCGCGGCCCAGGATCGGCCCGAGGTGGATGTCGCTGACGACGGCGATCCGGAAGCCGTGCGCCCGGCGCGGCAGCTTGGCGAGCGGCACGGTGATCCGCTTGACCCGCGGCCCACGCAACACGGTGTACGTCCCGTACCCCACCGTCCCGGCCGCCACGGCAGTGGCCCCGACGGCGACGGCCCGCGCGACGAAGAGGCGGCGAGAGGACGCGGGGGCGGCGTCCGCGGAGTCCGCCGCGCCGCCCTTGGCGGCCGCCTGTGCGGTGGGCTTGGCGGCGTCGCCCCCGACGGCCTTGACCGCCCCGGCCACGGCGGGCCCCGCCGCCCCAGCCGGAGCCTCGATGGCCCCGTCGCTCACCACAGCCGCGCCCAGGCCATCTCCGGCCGCTGAGCCCGCGCCGCCTTCGGCCGCCGCGCCCTCGCGGCCGCCCGTGCCGACGGCCGCCGGAGCGGGAGCGGCGGCGCCGCTGTCGTCGGCGAACGCCGTCGGCAGCCCGCCTGGCGAGCTGCCTGGCGGGCTGCCTGGCGCCGCCGGGGGCTCGGTCGACCGCACATCAGCGGACTTGCTCAGCCAGGCGCGCAGCAGGGGGCGCACCACCTCGCCCGCCAGGAGGGCCAGGGTCAGGTACAGGAGCAGGGCGAGCCAGAGGTAGCCCGGCCAGGCGAGGGCGCGCTGGAGGGGGAAGGGCGCCCCCGCGCGGCCCGCTATCAGCGCGCCGACGCTGATCAGCGGCAGCGCGAAGGCCGCCACCGTGCCCGTACGCCGCGCCCACCCCCCGCGCGCCGTCGTATCGCGGACGAGCCGCCGCCACACGTACCAGTGGACGCCGGTCAGCAGACCGACGACGACCAGTGCGATCAGGACGTAGAGCACGACCATCCCCGGTCCCCTCCCCTAGCCACTACGCGACTACCTGCCACGGCCGCCTGCCACGGCCGCCTGCCACGGCCGCCTGCCTCGGCTGCCTGGAACGGCTACTCGGAGGCGTCGTTCCGGCGCAGGGCGCGCACACCACGCAACCCGATCACCCCGATCGCCGTCCCCAAGAGAAACGAGGTGATCGCGAGCAGCAGATGCACCCAAAAGTACGCGGTGGGGTCGCCGGAGTCGTCGAAGGCGAGTCCGCTGGCGTCCTTCCACAAATTTTTGACAAAGGTGAACCAGATGACCCAGCTCCAGACCCCGAAGGCGAGCAGGAACCAGGACACGGGGCGGCTGAGCTTCATGGTCTCCAGTATGGGCACGGCCTCCCATACCTCCACGCGGGGGTCTGCCGTCAATACGTCGGCGCTGCTGTCGCTCTCCTCAGCGACGCCAGGTACGTTCACCTCCGTGCCCACACCTTCCTTCACCAGCACTCACGTCCGACACAGCACCCGTAAGAGCACCGGCGAGAGTACCGACAAGATCTCCGGCAAGAGCCGCACCCCCGCCCGCCGCGCCGTGGCCCCGCTGGCCGCCACCGCCGCCGCCCTCCTGCTGTGCGGTCCGCTCGCCGCCGCCCCGGCGCACGCCGCCGACCAGCCGGGCGGCTCCACCGACGCGGTCAAGCCGCCCGCCCACATGTCCACGGTGGGCGGGAAGCGGCTCGGCCGTCCCGACACCCAGGTGGACCCGAAGCCGGGCGCGCCCGCGCTGCCCAAGGGGCTCAGCGGGAAGTCGTGGCTGGTGGCCGACGCCGAGTCGGGCGATGTGCTCGCCTCGCACAACGCCCACTGGCAGCTGCCGCCCGCGTCCACGCTGAAGATGCTGTTCGCGGACACGCTGCTGCCGAAGATGCCGAAGACGAAGACCCACAAGGTGCGGCTGTCCGACCTGGAGGGGATGGGTGAGGGCAGCAGCCTGGTCGGGGTCAAGGAGAACTACACCTACTCGGTCCACGACCTGTGGCTCGGCGTCTTCCTGCGCTCGGGCAACGACGCGGTGCATGTGCTGTCGGCCATGAACGGCGGGGTCCCGGCGACCGTAAGGGAGATGCAGGCACACGCGAAGCACCTGAACGCCCGGGACACCCATGTGGTCACCCCGGACGGCTACGACGAGAAGGGCCAGGTCAGCAGCGCGTACGACCTGACCCTCTTCGCCCGCTCGGGGCTGCAGAAGGCGGATTTCCGGGAGTACTGCTCGACGGCGACCGCGCAGTTCCCCGGTGTGTTCGAAAAGGACAAGAAGGGCAAGAAGACCCGCTCCAGCTTCGGCATCCAGAACACCAACCGGCTGCTGACCGGCCTCGGCGTCGAGCCCTACAAGGGCATCGCCGGGGTCAAGAACGGCAACACCACGAACGCGGGCGCCACCTTCACCGGGGTCGCCCAGCGCGGCAACCGGGTGCTGCTGGTCACCGTCATGAATCCGCAGCAGAAGGAGGCGAACGAGGTCTACAAAGAGACCGCGAAGCTCTTCGACTGGGGGTTCAAGGCGTCGGGCTCGGTGAACCCGGTCGGCACCCTCGTCCGGCCGGGCGCGGCGGGCGCGAACCACCCCTCGGCCGGTGGCGAGGACGGCCATAAGCACGCCCAGGCGTCCGTCTCGACGGGCAACGGAAGCTCGGGCGGTATGTGGACCGCGGTGGGCATCACGGGCGGCTCCCTGGCCCTGCTGGGCGCGGTGGGCTTCGGCGTGCACCGCCGCTGGCCCCTCCCGGAGCTGGTGCGCCGCCGCTCGCGCGACTGAGCGAAGCCCTTACGGCCGCCGTGACCGCCTTACGGTCGCCGCCGTCCGTTGTCACGCCGCCGCCGGCGGGCCTTCCGGCCCGCCGGCGCGGTGCTTTTCGACCTCCGGCTCGGGCGGCCCGGACGGCCCGGACGGCTCCGACGGCTCCTCCGGTTCGGACGGCTGGGCCTTGTCCGCCTCGGCCGCCCATTCCTCCTCGTGCTCGGCCTGGGCGGCGGGCGGGATGGCGGTCCAGGCGGCGCAGTACAGCGTGAGTTTCGCGGTGAAGTTGATCCACAGCAGCAGCGCGATGGGCACCCCGAACGCCCCGTACATGCTCTTGGCCGCCACGTCCCTCAGATAGCTGCTGAGCAGCAGCTTGAGCAGTTCGAAGCCGATCGCCCCGATGAGCGCGGCGACCACGACCGTACGGCGGGGCGGCTCCACGCCGGGGAGCCAGGTCAGCACGTAGCACAGCAGCAGGAAGTCGGCGCCGACGGCGATGAGGAACGCGGCGATCCGCAGCAGCCAGCCGCCGACCCCGTTCTCGGGGATGCCGATGAGCCGGGCGACCCGGCCCACGGCGGTGGCGGCCAGGGCGGACACGGCGAACGACACGAGCGCCACCCCGCCCAGCCCGACCAGCACGTACGCGTCCTTGACCTTGCGCACCAGCGGGTTGCCGGGGTCCTCATCCAGCCCCCATACCGCCCGCAGGCACTCGCGCAGCGAGCCCACCCAGCTGATGCCGGTGAACAGCAGCAGGGCGCCCGCGACGACCCCGATCGTGCCGGCGTTCTGGACGAGTGCACCCAGGTCGAGCTGGCCGGAGATGCCGGGGATCTGCTGGGCGAGCTTCTTCTGGAGCTGCGCCATCTGCGACCGGGTGAGCGTCGCCGCGCCGATCGCCGCCCCGACGGCGATGAGCGGGAAGAAGGCGAGGAAGCTGGTGAACGTGATCGCGGCGGCGAGCCGGGTCCAGTGGACGCGGTCGAGCCGTTCGTACGTACGCCAGGCGTGGGTGCGCATCAGCCAGGTCAGGGCGGGGCCGACGACAGGCAGCCGGGTCAACGATTCCATGATCAGCAACTACCCCTCTGCGCGGTGTCACTCCTCGGCGCGCCGGGCGCGCGGTCCGGATATCCGGGTTCCCCGGACCGGCGCTCCCCTCATCACTCTTTTCGGTGAGGGCGCGCATACGGGCGCACGATCACTCCATATGCACCGGATCGTACGGATAAGTTCCCACCATGAAGGACGTCGTCGGTTCCCCGCAGTCGCTGCTCGTCCTGGGCGGCACCTCCGAGATCGCCCTGGCGACCGTCCGCCGCCTGATCACCCGGCGCGCCCGTACGGTCTGGCTGGCCGGCCGTCCCTCGCCCGCCCTGGAGTCGGCCGCGCGGCAGTTGCGGGACCTCGGCGCCGACGCCCTTACGGTGCCCTTCGACGCGCTCGCCCCCGAGGCCCACGAGATGACCCTGGGCAAGGTCTTCGCCGAGGGCGACATCGACCTGGTGCTGCTGGCCTTCGGCGTCCTGGGCGTCCAGGCGCGGGACGAGACCGATCCCCCGGCGGCGGTCCGGGTCGCCCAGACCAACTACACCGGCGCCGTCTCCGCGGCCCTGATCTGCGCCAACGCCATGCGCCGCCAGGGCCATGGCTCACTGGTGGTGCTCACCTCGGCCGCCGCCGGACGGGTCCGCCGCACCGACTTCATCCACGCCTCCGCCAAGGCCGGGCTCGACGCGTTCGCCCAGGGGCTGGGGGAGGCGCTGCGCGGCACGGGCGTCCATGTGATGGTCGTACGCCCCGGCTTCGTCCGTACGAAGCTCACGGCCGGGCTGCGGCCCGCACCGCTGGCCACCTCGCCCCGGGCGGTCGCGAAGGCCATCGAGGAGGGGTTGCGGCGGCGCGCCCCGGTCGTCTGGGCGCCGGGCGCGCTGCGGCTGATGACGGCGGTACGCCGCCTGCTGCCCCGCGCCGTCTCCCGCCTGCTGCCGCTCCGCTAACGAGAGGGCGCCGCCGGGCGCGAGAGATCCACCTGACGGGGCACCACGGGCTGGGCGCCGCCCGGACGTTCATCCGCCCCGAAGGGGTATTCGCGGTCCAGCCGCCAGACCCCGTCCGCCCCCTGCTCGTACAGTGCGAAGCCGGTGATCGTCCAGGCGGCCTCGTACTCCTTGAGCTCCGCGAACGCCCGGTCCATCGCCTCCTCGTCGATGCCGTGCGCGACCGTGACATGCGGGTGGTACGGGAACTGCAGCTCACGCGCGCACGGCCCGGACTCCGCCCGGATCCGCTCCTGGAGCACCGCGCACTCCTCCGCGCCCTCGACGATCCTGACGAAGACCACCGGCGAGAGCGGCCGGAAGGTGCCGGTGCCCTCCAGCCGCATCGGGAACGGCCGCCCCTCGGCCGCGACCCGCGCCAGATGGTCCTCCACGGCGGGCAGCGCCGAGACGTCGACCTCGGTCGGCGGCAGCAGGGTCACATGCGTGGGGATGCCATGGGCGGCCGGGTCCCCGAAGCCCGCGCGCCGCTCCTGGAGGAAGCTGCCGTACGGCTCCGGGACCGCGATCGAAACGCCGAGCGTTACGGTCCCCACTGCGTTCTCCCTCCTGGCCCTCCCGGGCTGCTGAGTTCTGGCCGCTGCACCCGTGTCAGTGTGGCGGCTGCGCCGCCCTCGCGGCTAGATTCCTCGGTCCTTTGGCACACCCGTCCAAAGGCCCCCTGGTCAGGGGGCCGGACCGGTATGTTCCGCTGTCCGCGCGGGTCCGTATGAATACGTGCGCGGGGCGCGCCGTGCTCACCGGGTGGTGCGCACGGCGCTCGGCGTGCCACTCAGCGCGCCGCGGGCAGGAAGCCCACCTTGTCGTAGGCGGCGGCCAGCGTCTCGGCGGCGACGGCTCGGGCCTTGTCCGCGCCCTTGGCCAGGATTCCGTCCAACGTCGCGGGGTCGCCCAGGTATTCCTGGGTCCGCTCGCGGAACGGCGTGACCCACTCGACCAGCACCTCGGAGAGGTCGGTCTTGAGCGCGCCGTAGCCCTTGCCCTCGTAACGGCGCTCCAACTCCGCGATGGCGGTGCCGGTCAGGGTCGAGTAGATGGTCAGCAGATTGCTGACGCCCGGCTTCTTCTCCTCGTCGAAGCGGATCTCCGTCTCGAGGTCGGTCACCGCGCTCTTGATCTTCTTCGCCGAGACCTTGGGCTCGTCGAGGAGGCTGACGATGCCCTTCGGTGTGGACGCCGACTTGCTCATCTTGATCGTCGGGTCCTGAAGGTCGTAGATCTTCCCCGTCTCCTTGACGATGTACGGCTCGGGCACGGTGAAGATCTCGCCGAAGCGGCCGTTGAAGCGGTCGGCCAGATCGCGGGTGAGCTCGATGTGCTGGCGCTGGTCCTCGCCGACGGGGACGTGGTTGGCCTGGTAGAGCAGGATGTCCGCGACCTGAAGGATCGGGTAGGTGAAGAGGCCGACGGTGGCCCGGTCGGCGCCGTGCTTGGCCGACTTGTCCTTGAACTGCGTCATCCGGGACGCCTCGCCGAAGCCGGTGAGACAGTTCATCACCCAGCCGAGCTGGGCGTGCTCGGGCACATGGCTCTGGATGAAGAGCGTGCAGCGGTCCGGGTCCAGACCGGAGGCGAGCAGCTGGGCGGCGGCGAGCCGGCTGTTGGCGCGCAGCTCCGCCGGATCCTGCGGCATGGTGATCGCGTGCAGGTCGACCACGGTGTAGAACGCGTCGTGGGTCTCCTGCAGCGCGACGTACTGCCGGATCGCACCGAGGTAGTTGCCGAGGTGGAAGGAACCTGCGGTGGGCTGGATACCGGAGAGCGCACGGGGACGATCGAGGGCCATGGCACCCATTCTCTCAGGTGTGGAACCAGACTCCGTCCGCCGGTGTATGAGATGTGTGAGGACTGGTGAAGCACAGATCATCGCGCGGGTGCGGGCCGGCGACGCCGAGGCGTATGCCGAGCTGGTGCGGGCCCATGCGCCGATCGCGCACCGCACCGCCCGGCTGCTCGGGGCGGGCGCGGATGCCGAGGATGTGGTGCAGGACGCCTTTGTGAAGGCGTATCTCGCGCTCGGGCGGTTCCAGAGCGAGGCGGCGTTCCGGCCCTGGCTGCTGCGGATCGTCGCCCATGAGACGAGTAACGCGGTGCGCTCGGCGCGCCGGAGACGGACGGCGGCGGACCGGGAGGGGGCGCTGCTGGCCGGAGCCGAGCCGGTGATACCGGAGTCGGCCGATCCGGCGGCCGTGGCGCTGGCGGGCGAGCGGCGGGCGCGGCTGCTGGCCGCGCTGGAGGAGCTGAGCGAGCCGCAGCGACGGGTGGTGATCTACCGCTATCTGCTGGATCTGGACGAGGGGGAGACCGCGGAGGCGCTGGGCTGGCCGCGCGGCACGGTGAAATCGCGGCTGAGCCGTGCCCTGAGACGGCTGGAGCGGCTGCTGGGGCCGTCGGAGACGTCGGAGTCCGAGAGGGAGACGGCCGATGAGATGGAGTGGGGAGGCGAAGGAGATGGCCGAGGAAGGGCTGCCCGGAGAGCTGCGGGCGCTCGGGCGGGGGCCGGGGATACCACCGTCCGGCGGACCGTCGCGGCACGGCGTGTCGCAAGCGGACGGCGTGGAGCCGGAGGACGGCGCGCCCCCGGGGGCAGCGGAGGACGGCGTCCCGCCGGGGGGCGGGGAGACGCTGGTCGAGCGGGTGCTCGCCCGGATCGTGGGCCTGCCGGTGCCGGTGGCCGACGACGACCGGATCCGGGAGGAGCAGTGGTGGCGGCCGCTGCCCGGCCTGGAGGCCGGGCAGGGCCCCGCGCCGGGGGTCAGCCGGTCGGCAGACCGGGCGCCGGGTAGGCCGCCATCAGCTCGGACACCTCGGCCCTGATCTTGGTGAGGGCGCCCTCGTCACCGCTCTTCGCGGCGGTCACCCCGCGGTCGATCCAGTCGGCCACGGCGGGCATGTGCTCGATGGACAGACCGCGCGAGGTGAGGGAGGGGGTGCCGATCCGGATGCCGGAGGGGTCGAAGGGCTTGCGCGGGTCGTACGGCACGGTGTTGTAGTTCACCACGATCCCGGCCTGGTCCAGGGCCTTGGCCGCGACCTTGCCCGGCACCTCCTTGGGCGTCAGGTCCATCAGGATCAGATGGTTGTCGGTGCCGCCGGAGACCAGATCGAAGCCGCGGGCGAGCAGTTCCTCGGCGAGCGCCTTGGCGTTGGCGACCACGGCCCGGGTGTAGTCACGGAAGGCGGGCTGGGCGGCCTCGTGCAGGGCCACCGCGATGGCGGCGGTGGTCTGGTTGTGCGGACCGCCCTGGAGCCCGGGGAAGACGGCCTTGTCGATGGCCTTGGCATGGGTCTCGCGCGACATCAGCATCGCGCCGCGCGGACCCCGGAGCGTCTTATGGGTGGTGGTGGAGATGACATCGGCGTACGGGACGGGCGAGGGATGGGCGCCGCCCGCGATCAGACCGGCGATATGCGCGATATCGGCCACGAGCACCGCGTCCACCTCGCGGGCGATCTCCGCGAAGGCGGCGAAGTCGATCGTGCGGGGCACCGCCGTGCCACCGCAGAAGATCAGCTTGGGCCGCTCCTTGTGGGCCAGCTCGCGCACCTGGTCGAAGTCGATCGCGCCGGTGTCCTGCCGCACCCCGTACTGCACACCGCGGAACCAGGTGCCGGTGGCGGAGACGCCCCAGCCGTGGGTGAGATGACCGCCCATGGGCAGTGACATGCCCATCACGGTGTCACCGGGCCGGACGAAGGCCAGATAGACCGCGAGGTTGGCGGGCGAGCCGGAGTAGGGCTGGACATTGGCGTGCTCGGCGCCGAAGACGGCCTTGGCCCGGTTGATCGCCAGGGTCTCCACCTGGTCGATGACCTGCTGGCCCTCGTAGTAGCGGCGGCCCGCGTAGCCCTCGCTGTACTTGTTCTGCAGCACCGTCCCGGAGGCTTCCAGGACGGCGGCGGAGACATAGTTCTCGCTCGGGATCAGGCGCAGGGTCTCGGACTGCAGCAGTTCCTCGGAGCCGACGAGGGAGGCGAGTTCGGGGTCGGCGGCGAGAAGGGCGGGATGGGACAGGGGCAGGCTCATCGAGTCCTCCGGGGCGATCGGTGACGGTCCGGTCGTGTCCCGGGGTGCCCAGGCGGTCGGCACCTCGTGGCGCTGTGGCCGCGCATCGCTTCCTCGTGGTCGGTTCCACGCTCGGCTCGCCAGTCACGATGCGCACCCCCACTCTAGCTAGTGAGACAAGGAGGACAAGATGGGACCGGGACGCTTCGCGGAGCGGGCCATCGCCGCCGCCGAGGCCCATGGCGCGCACAACTACCATCCGCTGCCGGTCGTCGTCGCGTCCGCCGAAGGCGCCTGGATGACCGATGTCGAGGGCCGCCGCTATCTCGATCTGCTCGCCGGATACTCGGCGCTCAACTTCGGACATCGCAACCGCCGGCTGATCGAGGCCGCCAAGGCCCAGCTGGACCGGGTCACCCTCACCTCGCGCGCCTTCCACCACGATCGCTTCGGCGCCTTCTGCTCCGAGCTGGCCGAGCTGTGCGGCATGGAGATGGTGCTGCCCATGAACACGGGGGCGGAGGCGGTGGAGACGGCCGTCAAGACCGCCCGCAAATGGGGCTATCGGATCAAGGGCGTCCCGGACGGCCGGGCCAGGATCATCGCCGCCGGGAACAACTTCCACGGCCGGACGACCACCCTCATCAGCCTCTCCACCGATCCCGAGGCCCGTGCCGACCACGGCCCCTTCACCCCGGGGTTCTCGATCGTGCCGTTCGGGGATCTGGCGGCGATGGCGGCGACGCTCGACGCCGCGCCCGAGGAGACGGTCGCGGTGCTGCTGGAGCCGATCCAGGGCGAGGCGGGGGTGGTGGTGCCGCCGCCCGGCTATCTGGCCGGAGTCCGGGAGCTGACCCGGGAGCGGAATGTGCTGTTCATCGCCGATGAGATCCAGTCGGGCCTCGGCCGCACCGGCACCACCTTCGCCTGCGAGCACGAGGGCGTGGTCCCCGATGTCTATGTGCTGGGCAAGGCGCTGGGCGGCGGGGTGGTGCCGGTGTCGGCGGTGGTGTCCTCCCGCGAGGTCCTCGGAGTGCACCGCCCCGGGGAGCACGGCTCGACGTTCGGTGGCAGCCCGCTCGCCTGCGCGGTCGCCCTGGAGGTCATCGCCATGGTGCGGACCGGGGAGTTCCAGCGGCACTCGGCCACGCTGGGCGAGC
>NZ_JAAAYH010000520.1:0-5670 GCF_018035285.1 Streptomyces sp. MK37H
TGCTCACGGCTGTCGCGGGCCGGACGCTGATCTCGCTGCCGGTGCCCACGCCGCGGGGCGGCACGGCACCCGCGGCCGAGTCCGGGCAGGCCGCCGACCTCGAATCGCCCCCCGGCGCACAGCGGCCGGGGCGCGCCCGGTGGCTCGTCGCCGTGTTCGGCCTGATCGCGCTCTGCACGGCGTACGGCGAGGGCGCGATGGCCGACTGGGCCGCGCTCCATCTGCATCAGGACCTCGACGCGTCCGCCGGGCTCGCCGCCGCGGGCTACGCCGTCTTCGCCCTGATGATGGCCGTCGGGCGGCTGAGCGGCACGGCGCTGCTCGAAAGGCTCGGCCAGACCAGGACGTTGATCGCGGGCGGTGCCACGGCCGCGGCCGGAATGCTGCTGGGCTCGCTCGCCCCCACGATCTGGCTCGCGCTCCTCGGCTTCGCGGTCACCGGGCTGGGGCTGGCCAACCTCTTCCCGGTCGCCATCGCGCGGGCGGGCGCGCTGACGGGGCCGGGCGGGGTCGCCGCGGCCTCCACGCTCGGCTACGGCGGCATGCTGCTCGGCCCGCCCACGATCGGCTTCCTCGCCGACTGGTACTCGCTGCCGGTCGCGCTCACCACGGTCGCGGCGCTGGCCGCCGTCGCGGCCGTCGTCGCGTACGGCACGCGGAACGCCGCGCGCACGGCCGGAAGCTGACACTCCGCCCGCCTCGGCCCGGCGTTGTCAGAGGCGGCTGGCATGATTCCGCCATGGAGACTGCCGAATTGATCGAAATCGTCGACCACGAGGGCCGGTTGCTGGCCGACGCCGCGGCCGAGGCCGGGGTGGACGCCCCCGTGCCCACCTGCCCCGACTGGCGCGTCCGTGATCTGCTGTCGCACATCGGCCGGGTGCACGGCTGGGCCGCCCGGTTCGTCGCCGAGGGCCTGACCGAGCCGGTCCGGCCGACGGTCGAGGCGGCACCGGCCGACGCCGAGCTGGTGTCGTGGTACCGCGAGGTCCATGGCCGGCTGGTGGACGTCCTCACCCATGCCGACCCCGAGGTGAAGTGCTTCACCTTCCTGCCCTCGGAGTCCCCGCTGGGGTTCTGGACCCGGCGCCAGGCCCATGAGACGGCCATCCACCGGATCGACGCGGAGTCGGCGCGCGGCGGGGACTTCTCCCCGTTCACCCCGGAATTCGCGGCCGACGGGGTGGATGAGCTGCTGGCCGGTTTCCACAGCCTGGACCGGTCCCGGGTGCGTACGGACACCCCGCGCACGCTCCGGGTGAGGGCCACGGACCAGGGCGCGGTCTGGACGATACGGCTGTCCCAGGACGCTCCGCGCACCGAGCGCCACGGCGAGGGGGCGGCCGACTGCGAGCTCAGCGGCCCGGCCCGCGACCTCTATCTCGCGCTCTGGAACCGGCTGCCGATCACCGCGCTGACCACGGAGGGGGACGAGAAGCTGGCCGAGCTGTGGCGGGAGCACTCGGGGATCTGACCTCCCGGCCGCTCGGGGCGCGACCACACCGCTCGGGTCGCGCCCACCGCTCGGGTACGCGCGCCGCTTGGCTGCGCCCCGCTCGGGCAGGCCAACCGCTTGGGTTACCGATGAGTAATAACCCGTGTTAGCTTCCTGTCATGTCACGTCGATCGATGTCGCCGCGCGGACTGCGCCGCGCGATGAACTGGTGGCCGCCCTATCTCTTCGCCGGAGTGCGGGTGGTCCACCTCGCGGAGGACTGGAGCAGCGCCCGCGTCAGGCTGCGGCTGCGCCGCTTCAACTCCAACTACGTGGGGACCCATTTCGGCGGCTCGCTGTTCTCGATGAGCGACCCGTTCTGGATGCTGCTGGTGATGCGACGGCTCGGCCGGGACTACATCGTCTGGGACAAGGCCGGCGAGATCGACTTCGTCTCGCCCGGCCGCGGCGACGTGTTCGCCGACTTCAAGCTCACCGAAGAGCGGCTCGAGGAGATCCGCGAGGCCACGGCGGACGGCGGCAAGGCGCTTCCGTGGTTCGAGAACGAGGTGGTCGCCGCGGACGGTACGGTCGTGGCACGCGTACGGAAGCAGCTGTATGTGCGCCGGAAGCACCATGACGGGCAGCGCAAGCCGGGGCCGGGGAGGACCGACCCAGCGGCGGCCACCGGACACCAGGCGAAGGGCTGAGCCGAGATGACCGGGCCCCGTACCCAGGACGAACGCGACGCGCTCACCATCGAGATAGTGTTCGCCCTGGTCACGGCCGGTCTGCTGGCGGCCGTGCGCTACGTCGCGGTCGCGAGCCCCGCTCTCTTCGGCGACCTGGACCGGGCCCACGAGCGGGCCTGGCAGGGAGCCGCCTTCGCGGTGGCCACCGTCGGATTCGCCGTCCGCCCGGTGCGTGCGCTGTGGCTCTTCTCCCGGCAGAAGCGCTGATGCCCCAGAGCCAGGGCCAGGACCAGGACCCGCGGCCCGCACGGTGGCAGTGCGCCGGGGCGCGCTGGGCCCGCGGCGGGCCCGCGCTGGTCTGGCGCCATCCGGCCCAGGGGGAACGGCTCTCCCCGCTGACACCGGACCGCCCGCTCTCGTTCACCACCGGGCCCCGGCGCGCCTGCGTCGGCGTCCGCAGGGGCGCCCGGCACACCCCATGCCCGGCCGGGGCCGAGGTCCCGGCCTCCGCCGTATCGGCGCAGTGCCCGGACTGCGCCCGGCTGGACCGCTCGTACTCCGTGGCCGCCGACACCCGTACGGACGATCCGCGCCCTTACGACGTCTATCTCGCCTGGTTCGGCCCGGAGCTGGTCAAGGTCGGGATCACCGCGGCCGAGCGGGAGGGGGCACGGCTGCTGGAGCAGGCCGCGCTCTCGTACTGTCTGCTGGGCCGTGGTCCGCTGATGGCCGCGCGCCGCGCCGAAGCCGTGCTGGGCGCCGCGCTCGGCGTCCCGGACCGCTTCCCCTACGCCGCCAAGCGCACCGCCCGCGAGGCCCCGCCGCCACCTGAGCGACGGGCCGCCGACCTCGCCGCGCTCCACCAGCGGGCGCGCGGCCTGGGCGGTCTGCCGGAGTCGCTGGCCCTGGCCCCGTTCGAGCCGGTGCACCATGACGCGGCGTTCCACCTGGACCGGGTACGCCCCGCGCCGGGGCTGGTCCAGCTCGTCCCCGAGGCCACCGTGGCCGGTCGTATCGACGCCGTGGCGGGCCCGGACATCCATCTGACCTCGACGGACGGCCGGGCCCTGCTGCTGGACACCCGGCAGCTGGCGGGCTGGGCACTGGCGGCGGCCGCGGCGGACGCCCCGACGACGGCGCCGGTGGCGCGGTGGGAACGGGAAGCGGAGGCCCCGGAAGGGCTGTTCTGAGCCGAGAGCCTGTTCTGAGCGGAGAGCCGTGCTGGGCGAGAGGCCCGGAGCACAAAGCCCGGGGCACGAAGCCCGGACCGCAGAGCCCGGAGCACAGAGCCCGGGGCACGAAGCCCGGACCGCAGAGCCCTCGCTCAGCCGAGCCAGCCCGGCCGGACCAGGCCCGACTCATAGGCGAGCACGACGAGTTGGGCGCGGTCCCGGGCGCCCAGTTTGACCATCGTCCGGCTCACATGGGTCTTGGCGGTGAGCGGGCTGACCACGAGCCGCCGGGCGATCTCCTGGTTCGACAGCCCCATCCCGACCAGGGCCATCACCTCCCGCTCCCGCTCGGTCAGTTCCGCCAGCGCCGCCGCGGGCGCGGGTTCCCTGGAACGGGCCGCGAACTCGGCGATGAGACGGCGGGTCACCCCGGGCGACAGCAGCGCGTCGCCGCCGACGACCGCGCGCACCGCCCGTAGCAGTTCATCCGGTTCGGTGTCCTTGACCAGGAAGCCGGAGGCGCCGGAGCGGATCGCCTCGAAGACGTACTCATCGAGTTCGAAGGTGGTCAGCATGACCACCTTCACCTCGCCGAGGGCCGGGTCCCCGGTGATCCCGCGGGTGGCGGCGAGGCCGTCGAGCACCGGCATGCGGATGTCCATGAGGACGACATCGGGGCGCCGCTCCCGTACGAGCGCCAGCGCCTGCTCCCCGTCGGCCGCCTCGCCGACCACCTCGATATCCGGCTGCGCGGCCAGCAGGGCGCGGAATCCGGCGCGGACGAGGAGCTGGTCGTCGGCGAGCGCGACACGGATCATGGTCTCGGGCCCATCCTCATCCCTCATGGGGCTCCCTCCCACCCTTGAACGGGATCCTGGCCCGGACGCGGAAGCCGCCGTCCGGGCGCGGGCCCGCCTCCACTGTGCCGCCGAGCGCGGCGGCCCGCTCGCGCATGCCGACCAGGCCGTTGCCGCCGCCCGTCGCCCCGTCCCCGGTCGCGGGGCCGTCGTCGTCCACCCGCAGCTCCAACTCACCGGGGGCATAGTGCAGCAGCACATGGGCGTTCCGGGAGCCGGAGTGGCGGACGATGTTGGTCAGGGCCTCCTGCACGATACGGAACGCCGCGAGATCGGCGCCCGGCGGCAGGGCCGTCCGTGCGCCCTCCACCTCCACCCGCACCGCGAGCCCCGCGTCCGCCGCCTGCCCGGTCAGCTCCTCCAGCCGGTCCAGGCCGGGCGCGGGTGAGCGGGGCGCGGCGCCGGGTGCGCCGGAGCCGGAGGTCCGCAGGGTGTCGAGGACCTGGCGGACCTCGCCCAGCGCCTCCTTGCTGGCCGCCTTGATGGTGGTCAGCGCGGTGCGGGCCTGCTCGGGGTCCTGGTCGAGGAGAGCGAGCCCGACGCCCGCCTGGACGTTGATGACGGAGATGCTGTGGGCGAGGACGTCATGCAGTTCGCGGGCGATCCGCAGCCGCTCCTCGTCCGCCCGGCGCCGCGCCGCCGCCTCCCGTTCGGCCCGTTCGCGGGCCCACTGCTCACGCCGTACGCGGACGAGTTCGGAGGCGGCCACGATCGCCGTCGCCCAGGCGGTGACCGCCAGCTCCTGCCCCCATCCGACGGGCCCGTCATCGCCGGGCGGCAGCCAGCGGTAGAGCCAGTGGCCGATGAGCAGATGGCTTCCCCACAGCAGCCCGAGCGCGCTCCACGCGGCGATCCGCCGCCCGGCCGCGATGGCCGTCACACAGGCGACGACGACGCTGAGGAAGACGGGCCCGTACGGATATCCGGCGGCGAGGTAGACGGCGGTCACCGCGGCGGTGCCGACCACGACCGTCCCGGGACGGCGATGACGCATGAGCAGCAGTACGGGCCCGGCGAGCAGCAGCGCGGCGCTCCCGGGCCCGAGGCCCGCCCGGGCGGGCTGATCATGTGCGGCGAACCCGGTGCCCACCATCTGGATGACGGCGATGGCGACCGAGGAGCGCCAGGGTACGGCCGTACGCGATGGGTCGAAGGGCGCCCCACGCCACCATCCGCCCGGCCGCTGCCCCGGGCCGTGCTCCCCCGTGAATCCGTGCATACGGGCAACGCTAAACCGGCCGGGCGCCCCCGGCGTCCCCCCTGCGCGGTGCCCGCGCCTACTCCCGGCGGAGTAGGCGCCCATGCCCTGCCGGGCAGATCGCGGGGCAAGCTCAAACCGAACACCTGCGGCGCCCAGTGACGAGCCGTACGAGCGCGCGCACGGAGGCGGGTCGCCCAGCATGCCCGTCAGGGCCACTCGCGCCCCCGTCCCCGGCAGCACCGCCTCTTCCGGTACGGGCGGGCACCCCGGCATGGCCACCGCAGATCCGCGAAGATCAGCCAGACGCGACCGA
>NZ_JAAAYH010000521.1:0-5619 GCF_018035285.1 Streptomyces sp. MK37H
CATCCCCCTCGTCCTCCAAGGGCGACTCCGGCTCCGGCTCCGCGTCCGGCCACGGCGGCAAACCGCCCTCCGACGGCCGGAAGCCCGGCGACGACGCCGACTGCACGGCCCGTTTCCAGCTGGTCAACGAATGGCCCGACGGCTTCCAGGCCGCCGTCACCCTCACCTCCCGCGAATCCCTCGATGACTGGCGGGTCACCTGGACCTTCCACGACTCCCAGCGGGTGACGCAGATGTGGGACGGGGAGTTCACCCAGCACGGCTCGAAGGTGACCGCCACCGCGGCCGACTACAACAAGCGGGTCAAGGCCGGTGGCTCCCTCTCCATGGGCTTCCTCGGCTCCTGGAGCGACGGCAACCGGCCGCCCGGCTCCTTCACCCTGAACGGCCGCCCCTGCGCGGACTGACGGCGCCTTCCACCACCGCACCGCTCCGCACCACCCGTACGGCGGAACAAGACCTCCGCCCCCGGGGGAATCCATCCCGGAATGAGCAGTGTCCTCAGCGGCATCGTGACCCTGCCCCCCGACGCCCCCGCCGGGCGGGCGGCGCGGGTGGTGGTGGAGGTGCGCAACGTGTCCCGCTCCGACACCCCCGAGTCGATCGTGGCCGCGCAGGTCCTCACCGATGTGCCGCTGAGCCCGGGCGGCCATGTCCCGTTCAGCGTCACCGTCCCCGGGGAGCTGGTCCCGGGCGACAACTACGGGCTGCGGGTCCATGTGGACGTCAGCGGCTCCGGGGTCATGGAGAACGGCGATCTGGTCAGCACCGAGGCCAGCCCCGTACCGGCCGGATCCACCGCGGGCCTGATCGCCCCGGTCACGATCGTCTGAAGGACGGGGCCCGAGCGCGAGGCCGCGCGCCGGGACCCGTCGGCTCAGTTGTCGTTCGCCGCGTCGGAGTCCGCCCTGTTCGCCGCCGACTCCGCGTCGTCCACCAGCTTGTTCAGCTCATCCAGCTCGGAGGCGGACGGAGCCGGGGTGGTGGCCGACGGGGCGGACGTCCCCGATGAGCCGTTCGCGTCGTCCGAGCCGTCCGGACCGCCCTTGCCGCCGCCGCAGCCGGTGACCAGCGCGGCGCAGAGCAGGGCCGTGGCCGCCACGGTCCAGGGGCCGCGTTTCACTTGCCCGATTCCTTACCGCTGCCGGAACCGCTGCCGGATCCCTCACCGCGCGCGGCGCACCACTTCTGGACCTTCGACAGGTCCTTCTGCCGCTGCTCGAGCGTCGGCACGAGGGACCTGCGGAAGGTGAGCTTGTGGTTGAGGAACGTCTGGACCTCGGTGTGGTCCGCCTTCTTCGCCCGCTCGACCCGCTTCGTCAGCCGGGCCACGGACCCGCGGACGGTCGCCGGGCCCTTCAGCCGCTTCAGCGCGCGGTCCAGCCGCTTGTCGATCCTCTTGGCGCGCTTGCACAGCCCCCGGGAGCCGTCCCCCGCTCCCTTCTGCGCCTTCGCGCTGGGAGAGGCGGCCGGTGTGGAGGCCGGGGCGCTGCCGTCCGCCGCCGCGATGCCCACCGGACCGAGCAGGGCGGCGGTGGCCGCGCACGCCACGAGGACGCTCTTTCCACGGTGCATGGTGCTGTTCCTTCCCTCGGAGCCGGACGGCCGGGGAGGGGCCGGGCCGTCCCGGACTGGGGGAAAACCTAGGAACCTTCTTTGTGGAAACTCTGTGGGCCGCCGGAACGGCCGGCGCCGCCCCCGGCTACGGCGCTTCGGTGGGCCGCAGGACGAACCCCACGCCGCGCACCGTGTGCAGCATCCGCGGGCGGCCGCCCGCCTCCAGCTTGCGGCGCAGATAGCTGACGAAGGTGTCCACGGCGTCCGTACGGACGTCGAAGTCATAGCCCCAGACGCGATCCAGCAGCTGATCGCGGGTGAGTACGATCCCGGCGTTGCGGGCGAACACGTCCAGCAGCTCGAACTCGCGCCGGGTGAGCCGCAGCGCCACCCCGTCCAGCCACGCCTCCCGGGCCTCCGGCACCATCTCCAGCGCACCGGCCCGCACCCGGTCGGTGGCGGCGGGCGGACGGCGGCGCAGCAGGGCGTGCAGCCGCAGCACCAGCTCCTGCAGCGCGAAGGGCTTGACGAGATAGTCGTCGCCCCCGGCCTGCAGCCCGGCCACCCGGTCGGCCACCTCGTCGAGCGCCGACAGCATCAGGACGGGCACGTCATTGCCGTCCGCGCGCAGGCTGCGGCACACCTCGATCCCGCTCAGGTCGGGCATGGAGATGTCCAGGACCACCACATCGGGCGGCCCGTCGCGCAGCGCGGCCAGCGCGGCGTGGCCGCCGTCCGCGAGGGTCACGGCGAACCCGTTGAGCCGCAGCCCGCGCTCCAGGGACCGCCGGATGGCCGCGTCGTCGTCCGTCACCAGGACGCGACCGCTGCCCGTGCCTGCCATGTCCGTACCACCTCCGGCCCGGCATGGTACGTGCCCCGCCGTGCGCACGGCCCGTTCCAGGGGCACGGGCATGGCCTTTGGGCCAATTGACTCCGTCCCGTCCGGGCCGTGGGATTGGCCTGGTTCACCCTTTTCCCGCCGCGCCCGCCCAGGAGCCGGTGTGTCCCGCGCCCGCGAAGGAGCCAGCGTGTCCCAGCCCGCCACCGCCCCGGATGCCCTGGACGCCCTGGACGCGCTGGGGCCCAAGGGCCCCTACCGCTCCCGCCGCCGCCTCACCGTCAGTGATGTCACCGGCATCCCGATGGCCGAACTCTCCCTGGTGCCCCGGCTGTTCGTCACCCGGGCGCTGGCCGCGCTGCGCGCCGCCGGCACCTTGCCCCTGGAGGAGCGGCTGTCCGCGCTGAAGCGAGCGGGGGAGCTGTTCGCCACCGGCACCGTGGCCGGGATGTCGGCCGAGGCCTACGAGGGCGCGGTGTGCCGGATGTCGGGCACCCCGCTCGCCAATGTGCGGATCGCCGTGGAGGCGATACGGCTCAGCGCCACCGAGGCGTACCGCAGCGTCCAGGCGGCTCGCCCGGTGGGGGCGGTGGGCGATTGGCGCGATCCGTACACCCGGAGCGGCACCGCGGTGTGGATCCGGCGCGGCGATGTCTTCGCGGTGCACGCCGCCGGCAACCACCCGGCCGTGCACGCCCTGTGGCTGGAGGCGCTGGCGCTGGGCTACCGGGTGGCCGTACGCCCCTCCCGCCGTGAGCCGCTCACCCCGTACCGGCTGGTCAGCGCCCTGCGCGAGGCGGGGTTCGGGACGGACCAGGTGGTGCTGCTGCCCACCGACCACGACGCGGCCGGGGAGATCCTGCACGGTGCGGACCTCTCCATGGTCTACGGCGGGCAGGAGGTCATCGACCGCTACGCCGCCGATCCGGCCGTGCTGCCCAACGGGCCCGGCCGCTCCAAGATCCTCATCACCGCCGACCGGGAGTGGCGCGACCACCTCGATGTCGTCGTCGACTCCGTCGCCCGCCACGGCGGCACCGCGTGCGTCAACGCCACCGCCGTCCTCGTCGAGGGCGATCCGGCGCCGGTCGCCGAGGCGCTGGCGGAGCGACTCGCCGCCCTCCCCAGCCTGCCGCCGCAGGACGAGAAGGCCGTGCTGCCCGTCCATCCGCTCGAGGTCGCGCGCGGCTTCGAGCGCCTGCTGCTCGGCAAGGCCGCGGGCGCCCGGGCGTGGCTGGGCGGCGACGGCGTGGTGGACGACCTCGGCGACGGCAGCGCCGCCCTCCGCCCCGCCGTCCTCCAGCTCGACGATCCGCGGGACGCGCGGCTGGGCATGGAGCTGTCGTTCCCCTGCGTCTGGGTGGCCCCCTGGACGCGGGAGGCGGGGGTCGCCGCGCTCCGGGACAGCCTGGTGGTCACGGCGATCACCGGGGACGAGGCGCTGCTGGACGGGCTGCTCGCCGAGCCGTCCATCAAGAACCTCTACATCGGCGACCATCCCACCCACTGGATCGCCCCGGGCATCCCGCACGACGCCTATCTCGGCGAGTTCCTGATGCGCACGAAGGCCGTCATCCGCGGCTGACCCCATGAGTCCGCACCCCTGCCGCCATCCGCGAGGAGCATTCCGTGCCGACAGCTTCCCTTTCGGTGCTCGACATCCCCTTCGACGAGCGCCCCGACCCCGATGAGTACATCCGCGCCGCCATGGAGTGGCACTTCGGCCCGGACACCGGCTCCCCGTTCTGGCTGCGGAAGGCGGAGACGCTGGACTTCGATCCGCGGCGGGACGTCAAGGGCGTCGCCGATCTCGCGCTCTTCCCCAATGTCACCGGGGAATTGCGCGAGGTGCCGGTGCGCGATCTGATCCCCCAGGGCTACGGCGCCGACGCCCGGATCGTCGGGGTCTTCGAAAGCGGCGGCACCACCGGCGCGCCCAAGCGGATCGTGTGTCTGCGCGACTGGCTGGACCGCCTCACCCACGGGCTGAGCGCCGACCTCGACGGGCTCGGCATCCCGCGCGGGGTGGACTGGCTCGCCATCGCCCCCAGCGGCCCCCATATGGTCGGCGAGATGGTCGCGGGCACGGCCGCCCGGCACGGTGGGCTGATGTTCCGCGTCGACATGGATCCGCGGTGGGTGAAGAGGCTGATCTCCGCCGGGAAGGCCGAGGAGACCGACGCCTATGTGAACCATCTGGTGGAGCAGGCGGCGTACGTCCTGCGCACCCAGGACATCGGGGTGCTGATGACCACCCCGCCGCTGCTGGAGCGGCTGGCCCGGCACGACGACCTCATCGAGCTGATCGGGGAGAAGGTCAAGGGCATCATGTGGGGCGGTGCCCATATGGACGCCGACACCCGCGATCTGCTGCGCACCGAGGTCTTCCCCGGCTGTGAGCTGTACGGCACGTACGGCAACACCATGATCCTCGGCGGTGCCACGGAGCGGCTGGGGCTCGGCCCGGACGAGCCGTGTGTCTTCGATCCGCGTACGCCGTTCGTCACCTTCTCGGTGGTGGACCCGGCGAGCGGGCGGCCGGTGCCGTACGGCGAGCGCGGCCAGGTGGTGATGAACCACGTCAGCAAGTCCGCCCTGCTGCCGGGCAACCTCGAGCGGGATCTGGCGATCCGCGTCCCGCCGCCGGAGGGCGCGGTCGGGGACTCGGTGGCCGATGTGGGGCCGGTGGCGATGTTCAACGACGAGGTCGTGATCGAGGGCGTCTACTGACCCGCGTCCGCTGATGGGCGTCTGACGACCCGCGCCTGCTGATGGGCGTCTGACGACCCGCGTCCGCTGATGGGCGTCCACCGACGGACATCCGGACGCCAGGGGTGGCGGCGCGGCTGACACCGGGCCGCCACCAGGCGTTTGCCGCGTTCCGCCATGGACCCATTCAGTCGCGACAGTCGCAGTGGTTACGATCTGGCGCGATGGGCAGAGCGCAGCGCGGAGGAGAGGCCCACATACGGAGGGGCCACATACGGAGGGACCCGGTGCGCGGCACCGTGCCTTCCGTCCTCTGCCGTGCCGTGCTGCTGCTCGCCGCGGCGATATGGGTGGCGCCCTCGTGCGTCAATCCCGCCGCCGCCCACAACGCCCTGTCGACGGGGTGCCCGCACCGCCTGGCGGAGACCGCGTCGGCCCAGCCGCACGAGGAGCCGGTCGCGTATCCGGCTCCGGGGCGCCGCCCGTTCGACACCACCGGCTCGGGCGCCGGA
>NZ_JAAAYH010000522.1:0-5492 GCF_018035285.1 Streptomyces sp. MK37H
TGGCGGTGGTAGCGCAGCATGAACCCGGCGAGCGCGAAGCACAGCGCCGTCAGCCACACCGAGATCGGCACCCCCAGCCAGTCCCAGGAGCCCAGGGCGAAGAACGCGTCCGGCGCGCTGAACAGCGTCCTGCCCGAGACCAGGCCGATCAGCACACCCCGCAGCACGATGTTCATCGCCAGGGTCACGATGAATCCGTTCAGCCCCAGCCCCACGATCAGCGCCCCGTTGACGGCGCCCACGCCCGCGCCCACCAGCGGGATCAGCAGCAGCCCCGCCCAGGTGGGCCACCGGGTGCCGAAGCCCGCGTCGGCGGCCGGGATGACGACCAGGAAACCGAGCGCGGGGGCCAGGCCCGCGATGGACTCCAGGGAGAGATCCATCCTGCCGCTGATCAGGATCATCGCCTCGGCGAGCACCAGCAGCCCTAAGCCCGAGGAGGCCCCCAGGATGTTGACCAGATTGTCCCGGGTGAGGAAGCCGGGGTTGCCGAGCGCACCGATGACCAGCAGCAGGACCACAGCGGGCAGCAGCGCCAGATCGCGGATGCCGAGCGGGACCAGACGGCGGACGCGGCCCGGCGCGTGGGGCGTACGGAGGTCAGCCATGGCCGAGAGGGACCCCCTCGATCGCGGCGATCAGCTGCCGCTCGGCCCAGCCCGCCTCGTACGCGGCGGTCACGAAGCCGCCCGCCATCACCAGCACCCGGTCACAGGCCCGCAGGTCCTCCGGCTGATCGGAGACCAGCAGCACCGCCCGCCCCTCGGCCCGCGCCCGCAGCGCGACGTCCAGCAGAGCGCGCCGGGACCGCACATCCACCCCGGCCGTCGGGTCGATCAGCACCAGCACCCGTGGATCCGTGGCCAGCGCGCGGGCCATGGCCACCTTCTGCTGATTGCCGCCGGACAGCGCGGTAACCGGCTGCGCCGGGCCCTCGGTGGTGATCTCCAGCTCGTCGATGGCGCGGCGGGCGAGGGCGTCGCGGACCGAGGGCCGGATCAGCCCGCCGGGCCCGAGCCGCCCGCTGACCGGCATCGTGATGTTCTCGGCCACCGACAGCTGGGGGACCAGCCCCTCGGTGTGCCGGTCGCGGGGCAGACAGCCCACCCCGGCGGCCAGCGCCGCCGGGACGCTGCCGGTCCGCAGCGGCCGGCCGAGGATCTCGATCCGCCCGCCGGTGGGCCGGTGCAGACCGGCCAGGGCGGCGCCGAGCTGATGGCTGCCGGAGCCGGCCAGTCCGGCGAGGCCCACCACCTCCCCGGCCGCGAGGGTGAGGCTGACGTCGTGGAAGTACGGCCCGCTGAGCCGGTCGACCCGCGCCGCCACCGGCCCCGCGGCGCCCGGCCGCGGCGCGGCGGCGGGGGCCGGGGCGCGGTACGGCTCGGCGGGCCCGCCCGTCATCGCCTCGATCAGCGCCCGGGTGGGGAGTTCGCCGACCGGTGCGGTGACGATCCGGCGGGCGTCCCGCAGGACGGTGACGGTCCGGCAGACCTCGTAGATCTCGCCCAGCCGGTGCGAGATGTAGAGGAAGGTGACCCCGGCGTCCTGGAGCCGCCGCATATGGCCGAACAGCCGCGTGGCGGCCCGGCCGTCGAGCTGGGCCGTGGGCTCGTCGAGGATGATGAGGCGGGTGCCGCGGGACAGCGCGCGGGCGATCTCCACCATCTTGGCGTCCTCGACGCTCAGGGCCCGTGCCACGGCGTTCTCGGGCACCGCCACGCCCCAGGTGTCCAGCAGGGCACGGGCCTCCCGGCGCAGCCGCCGCCAACTGACCGGCAGACCACGGGAGGTGACCGGACGGTGGCCGAGGAACAGGTTCTCCGCGACCGTCAGTTCGCCGATGACCATCGACCGTTGGTGGACGCAGGCCACCCGGCGGTCCCACGCCGCCCGGTCGGCGAGGGCGGGGGCGGGCTCGCCGTCGTAGGCCACCGTCCCCGCGTCGGGCCGCTCAAGACCGGTGAGGATCGCGACCAGCGTGGACTTGCCCGCGCCGTTGCGGCCGACGAGGCCGTGCGAGGCGCCCGCCCGTACGGCGATCCCCGCGTCCCGCAGGGCCACCGTGGGCCCGTACCGTTTGGTGATCCCGCGCGCCTCGGCCAGCGGGGGCGGCTCGCCGGTCATGCCCGGTTGCCCCACAGGGAGCGGTCGTCGACATTGGCCCGGGTCACCAGCGGGGCGGGCAGCTGGTCCTCCAGATTGCCGCCGTGCAGCCGGACGACGGTGCTGCCGTGGCCGGTCGGCCCCGCCTTGAACGGCTTCCCGGCCATGGCCTGCTTGATGTAGCGCATGGCGTAGACGGCGTAGAGGTCCGCCGGCTGGGAGACGGTGGCGTCGATGAGGCCCTTACGGATCGCGTCCAGCTCCTGCGGGATCCCGTCGTTGGAGACGATGGCGATGTGGCCGCGCCGGCCCACCGGGACCAGGGCGCGGTGGCGCTGGAGGGTGCGCAGGGTGGGCGCCAGATAGACGCCGCCGGCCTGGAGGTAGATGCCCTTGATGCCGGGGTGGGCGCTGTAGAGGGCCTCCAGACCGGCCGCCGCCTTCTCCGCCTGCCAGCCGGCCGCGATGTCCAGGATCTTGATGTCCGGGTGGTGCCGCGCCATGCAGTGGTCGAAGGCGGCCGTGCGGTCGCGGCCGTTGACCGAGGCCAGATCGCCCTCGATCTGCACCACCGTGCCCCGCCGCACGGCGCGGCCGAGGCTGTGGCACGCCTTGACGCCGTACGCGCGGTTGTCGGCCCTGACCACGATGGCCACCCTGCCCCGGTCGGGGGCCACATCGACGGCGACGACCGGCACATGGGCGCGCCGGGCGGCGCTCAGCCCGGGGCCGATGGCGGCGGAGTCGATCGGGGAGACGACCAGGCCCTTGATGTCCTGGGCCAGCAGATTGTCGATGTCGGTGATCTGCTTGCCCGGGTCGCTGTCGGAGTTGACCGTCGGCAGCACCCGTACGCCCGCCTTTCTGGCCTGCTTCGGGATGTCGTCGTTGTACGCCTCCCAGAAGGGCGAGGTGAGCAGCGGCAGCACCACGCCGACCTTGCCCGGTTCCGCACCCCCGCCGCAGCCCGCGGCGGCCGGGCCGCACAGCAGGAGCAGGGCCGCGGTGGCGGTGGCGAGGCGGTGGGGCATGGGGTCTCCGGCGCTCGGACGAATACTCCATATCAACACAGAACGGGCGGCAAGGAGGGGAAAGTCGACCCTTGACAACCCTCCGGTGTACGCCCGAGGATCACCGCGTGAACTTGTCAGACAGCCAGACAGGTGGCTCCGGATTCGCCTCCCCTCGTCGCGTCAGCGCGATGGAGGCGGTTCTCACCCACCTCCGGGAAGCGATCGAGCGCGGCGATTACGCGGTGGGGGACAAACTCCCCTCCGAGGCCGAGCTCTGCCGTCGCCTGGAGGTGAGCCGGCCGGTGCTCCGCGAGGCCCTCAGGGCCCTGCAGACCATGGGGCTGACCGCCTCGCGCACCGGTAAGGGCACCTTCGTCATCTCCAGCGGCCCGGTGGAGGACCCCACCTTCGGCGACTACGCCGCGAGCGACCTGCTGGAGGTGCGCCGGCACATCGAGATCCCGGTGGCGGGCTACGCGGCGCTGCGCCGCTCCGCCGAGGACCTCGACCACCTGTCCCATCTGCTGGAGCGGATGGAGCGGGAGACCGACACCACCGCATGGGTGGCGATGGACACGCTGTTCCATCTCGCCGTCGCCCAGGCGGCCCGGAACCCGGTCTTCCGGCGGGTCATCGAGGAGATCCGCGATGCCCTGGCCCGGCAGTCGGCATTTCTCAACGAACTCGGCGGCCGCCGCGAGCAGTCGAACCGGGAGCACCGGGCGATCGTCGAGGCGCTCGCCGACGGGTCCGAACACGACGCGGTGGAGGCCATGTCCCACCACCTCGAACGCGTGGAGACCACCCTGACCTCCATCGTGCGGCCCGCTGCGGCGGACAGCCGGACGACAGCACCGACGGAAGGCGGACAGCAGGCGTGAGCGAGCAGTCCCTCCGGCAAGAAGACCGCCAACAGCACCAGGCCGGGAGCCCCGCGCATGTGGACGCGGGCGACGCCGGTTACAGCAAGTCCCTCAAGGCCCGGCACGTCAACATGATCGCCATCGGCGGCGCCATCGGCACCGGCCTCTTCCTCGGCGCCGGCGGGCGGCTCAAGGACGCCGGGCCGTCGCTGGCCCTGGCGTACGCGGTCTGCGGCGTCTTCGCCTTCCTGGTGGTGCGCGCCCTGGGCGAGCTGGTGCTGCACCGGCCGTCCTCGGGCGCGTTCGTCTCCTACGCCCGTGAGTTCCTCGGCGAGAAGGGCGCCTTCGTCGCGGGCTGGATGTACTTCCTGAACTGGGCCACCACCGGGGTCGCCGACATCACGGCCGTGGCGACGTACACCCACTACTGGGGGATGTTCACCGAGATCCCGCAGTGGGTGATCGCCCTGATCGCGCTCGCCGTGGTGCTCACGGTCAATCTGATCTCGGTGAAGATCTTCGGTGAGCTGGAGTTCTGGTTCGCGATCATCAAGGTCGGCGCGCTCGTCGTCTTCATGGCGATCGGCATCTTCCTGCTGGTCACCCGCGAGCAGGTGGCCGGTGGCAGCACCGGGCCCAGCCTGATCACCGAGCACGGTGGCGTCTTCCCGCACGGTGTGCTGCCGATGCTGCTGGTCATCCAGGGCGTCGTCTTCGCCTACGCCTCCGTGGAGCTGGTCGGCGTGGCCGCGGGCGAGACCGAGAACCCCGAGAAGATCATGCCCAAGGCGATCAACTCCATCATGTGGCGCGTGGCCCTGTTCTACGTCGGCTCCGTGGTGCTGCTCTCGATGCTGCTGCCCTCCGGCTCCTACTCGGGCGACGAGAGCCCGTTCGTCACCGTGCTGTCCAAGATCGGCGTCCCGGCGGCCGGCGGCGTGATGAACCTCGTCGTGCTCACCGCCGCGATGTCCAGCCTCAACTCGGGGCTGTACTCCACCGGCCGGATCCTGCGCTCGATGGCGATGTCCGGCTCCGCGCCCAAGTTCACCGGCGCCATGAGCCGCACCCATGTGCCCTACGGAGGCATCCTGCTCACCTCCTCCTTCTGTGTGCTGGGCGTGGGCCTGAACTATGTGGTGCCGAGCGAGGCGTTCGAGATCGTGCTCAACTTCGCCGCCATCGGCATCCTCTCGACCTGGGCCGTGATCATGCTCTGTCATCTGCTGTTCTGGCGGCGCGCCCAGGCCGGCCAGGTCAGCCGCCCCGGCTACCAACTCCCCGGCTCCCCGTACACCGAGATCGTCACCCTGGGCTTCCTCGCCTCCGTCCTCGTCCTGATGTGGGCGGACGGCGGCCCCAGCCGACTGACCGTCATGGCGCTTCCGGCGATCCTGGTGGCGCTGGTCATCGGCTGGTACGCGGCCCGCAGCCGGATGAAGGACCCCTCGTGAGCCCCTACTGAGGAATCGTTTCTCCGCGCGGCCGTACCACCCCGGACGTCCTCTCCCTC
>NZ_JAAAYH010000523.1:0-5443 GCF_018035285.1 Streptomyces sp. MK37H
GGGTGATGACGCTGACCGCGAGCAGCGGCGTCAGCAGCGCCAGGGCGGGTGCCGCTCCGGCGCCCGCGGCCACCACCGCCGCGGCCAGCACCAGGCGTTCGGCGACGAGGACGGCGTGGGCGCGCAGCGCCAGCGCGGGGGCGAGGTGCCCCGGTGACCGCAGCAGCAGCCCGAAGGCGCCCGCGCCGCACAGCGCCGCCGCCGACAGCAGTACGAGATACCCGGCCGTGTCCCTGGGCACCAGCCCGGTGGCGGCGCAGGCCACGGCCACGGCGGCCAGATACAGCGCGGCCGCGGTGTGGGTGGCACGCCGCAGGCCCCGGCGCACCGGCACGGTGGCGTAGCCGCCCTCGCGGTCGCCGTCGACGTCGCGGAGGGTGCCGACGAGGTTGGACGCGGTGTCATGGGCCAGGAACACCAGGGCGAAGGGCAGCGCCCGCCAGGGTGGCCACGGCTGGACGGCCATCGCGCCGAAGAGCACGGTGAGCGCGGTCAGCACGCCGCGGATGAGATTGCCCGGCAGGCCCCGTCCCTTGAGGACGCGGCTGTAGGCCACGATGCCGGCCATGGCGGCGGCGGCCACGGCCACGGCGCGCCAGTTGGCCCACAGGGCGAGCGCGGCGACGGCCACGATGCAGCCGATGCCCGTGGCCACGGCGGTGCGTGGGCTCAACCGCCCGGAGGGGATGGGCCGTTGGGGCTTGCTGAGCGCGTCGAGGTCACGGTCGTAGTAGTCGCCGAGGTAGTGGCCGGCGACCCAGCCGAGGGTCGGCGCGGCCCAGGCCACCATGAGCTGCCCCGTGGTGGGGTGGGCTCCGGCGAGCGTGGCTCCGGCGAGTCCGACCAGCCCGGGATACCAGAGGGTGTACGGGCGCCAGGTCTGCAGATGGGCCAGGAGTGCGGTGCGCGGGGCCGCCACGGCGTCACCGGTCCCGGCTGACCGACAGATCGGCCACCGCCGCGAGTACGGCGGTGGCCCGGGAGCGGGGCAGCAGCTCCAGACAGGATTTGGCGCGGTCGGCCTGGGCCGTGGCCCGGTCCCGCGCGGCGGTGAGCGCGCCGGTGGTCTCCAGCAGTTCGTGCACCGTCCTCAGCGCGTCGGCGGCGGGCAGGGCGCCGCCGAGCGCCGCCTCCAGCCGGGCGCGGGCCGGGGCGCCGGCCATGGCGTGGCAGAGCAGGACGGGGAAGGTGGGCCGGGCGGCCGCGATGTCGCTGAGCGCGGATTTGCCGGTGGTGCGGCTGTCGCTGGTGTACGGCAGCAGGTCGTCGTGCATCTGGAAGGCCAGCCCCAGATGTTTGGCGTAGGAGGTGAGCGCGTGCTGCTGGGCGGGGGATCCGCCGCCCAGGATCGCCCCGCCCCGGCAGGCGGCCCGGAACAGCGCCCCGGTCTTCAGGGCGCTCATGGTGAGGTACCGGTCGAGTCCGCAGCCGAGGTCGCCGCGGAGTTCGCCCTCCATCGCCTGGCCGCGGCACAGGTCGACGCCCGCCCGGGCGAAGACCCGCACCGCCCCGAGGACCCGGCCCGGCGGCAGCCCGGCGTCGTCGTCGGTGAGCGGTCCGGCGTCCTCGGCGCCGTCGGCGAGCACGCCGAACACGCCCAGCATCAGGGCGTCCCCGGTGACGATGGCGTCGGTGGTGCCGTAGCGCGCCGCGACGGACGGACGGCCCCGCCGCATCGTGTCGCCGTCGATGACGTCGTCGTGGACGAGGGATCCGACATGGAGGTACTCCACGCTCAGCGCGGCCGGTACGACGGCGGGTCCGCCGCCGCCCACCGCCTCGGCGGACTCCATGAGCAGCAGCGGGCGCAGCAGCTTCCCGGCCGGGAGCAGGGCGTACCGGGAGATCTGGTGGAGGCGTTCGGCTTCCCGCGGCCAGCGCCGGTCGAGCTCGCGCAGCAGGAGCTCCATGGTGGGGGCGGCCTCGGCCAGCGGGTCGGCCACCTCGGTGACCGCGACGTCGGGCAGGGTCATACGGACGCCTCCCGGTACTTCCCGGCGAGTTCCGCGAACGCCTGGTTGGCCTCGGGCTCGGCGACGGTCACCCGTATCCCCTCGCCCGGTTTGCCGCACACCACCACCCCGTGGTCCGCGCAGAACTGGGTGAAGCGCTCCACACCGGACGTCATGGGCAGCCACAGGAAGTTGCCCTGGCTCGCGGGCGCCTCCCAGCCCTGGTCCAGCAGGATCCGGTGCAGCCGGTCGCGTTCCCCGGCGGTCTCGGCGCACTGCCGGAGCACCCGCTCATGGGCGCCGAGCCCGGCGATGGCGGCCTCCTGCGCCACGGCGCTCACCCGGTAGAAGGGCAGAATCGTGCGGAGCGGGGCGAGCACGGGCTCATGCGCCACGAGATAGCCGACCCGCAGGCTGAGCAGCCCGTACGACTTGGAGAACGTCCGTACCACACAGACCCGTTCATCGGCGCGGTGCAGGGCGATGCCGTCGGCGATGGCGCCGGGGTCGGCGAAGTCCCGGTACGCCTCGTCGATGACGACGGTGACGTGTGAGGGGAGCCGGTCCAGGAAGCGAAGGATCTGGTCATGCTCCAGCGCGGTGCCGGTGGGGTTGTTGGGCGTGCACAGCAGGACCATGCGGGTGCGGTCGGTGACGGCGTCGGCCATCGCCTTCAGATCGTGGTCGTATCCGCTGAGCGGCACCCGGACGGTGGTGGATCCGGCGTTGGCCGCCATCATCGGGTACGCCTCCCAGGAGGGCCAGGCGTGCACCGTGTCGGTGTCCGGTCCGGTGAGGGTGGAGAAGAGCTGCTGGAGCAGCGCGCCGGAGCCCGGTCCGGCGAGCACATGCCCCGGCTCCACTCCCAGATGCGCGGCGAGGGCCTGACAGAGCCCGTTGCCGAGGGCATCCAGGGTACGGTGGGCGGTCCGCGCGGTGCGCAGGACGGCGTCCACCACTTCCGGAAGCGGAGGGTGAACGGTTTCGTTGAGAGACATCTGATGGAAGGGATTGTTCTCCGCGACCACCGGAGTCATGCGATTCCAGCCATCATGCATCGGGCACCAGCCATCCATTCCAGCGGGGGATTCGGGCGGAGGGAGGCATGTCACCGCGCCCGGTTCCCCATGCCGGTCCGGCCGGATCGGTGGGAAGGAAACCGTCGTGGGCGGGCTACGACCGTACGGTCAGCCAGTGCGGGTGGGGCCGTGTCCGATCGGTCAGTTCAACGGGCGAGTACGGGCGAAATCAGTCACCATGATTTTGACGGCCTATCGATCACGCGTCCAATTAAAGTCTTTCGGGAATTGATAAACGATTTTTATCTTTCTGAGGTGATCGAACTTCGCCAGCTCACCGTGCTCGCAGAGGTCTGTCGCTCCGGCTCGTACAGCGCAGCGGCGGACCACCTCGGTTACACCCAACCGGCCATCAGCTATCACATGCGCGCGCTGGAACGTGCCGTGGGCATGCCGCTGACGGTCAAGGCGGGACGGGGGGTGCGGCTCACGCCCGCGGGCCACAGACTCGCCGAGCGCGCCCGGGGGGTGCTGGCCGGGCTGCGGGACGTGGAGAACGAGTTCGAGGCGCTCGCCGCGCGCACCCGTGGCCGGGTGCGGATGTCCTCGGTGCAGAGCGTCTGTGTCGCCGTGCTGCCCGCGGCGCTGGCCCGGCTGGGCGCCTCCCATATCGAGGTGGAGGTCGAGCTGGGCCAGACCGCCACCCACGACGCGTACCGGCTGCTGGACTCGGGCGAGACGGATCTGGCGATCGTCGCCGACGACGAGCCGGGAGAGGCGGCGGAGCCCGCGCAGACCCCGCTGCGCCGGGTCCCGCTGCTGGTCGACCGCCGCCATGTGCTGCTGCCGCGCGGCCATGCGCTCGCGGGGCGGCGCAGCGTCCGTCTCGCCGATCTGGCGCGGGAGCGGTGGATCCTGGAGCGGGACCGCGAGCGGCTGTTGCGGCGCTGCGCGGATGCGGGGTTCGAGCCCCGGGTGGTGACCACGACCGATGACCAGGCGACGACCCTCGGCCTGGTGGGCGACGGGGTGGGGATCGCCCTGATGGACGGCCTCGGGCTGCTCCCCCGGCCCGATCCGCGGGTCGAGCCGCGCCCGCTGGCCGACTGGCCCCGGCGCCATGTCTGCGCGCTGCTGCGGCCGGAGGCGGCCAGGGTGCCCGCCGTGGCCGCGCTGCTGGAGGCGCTGCGGGCGGTGGCGGTCGAGCAGTCGGGGGATGCGGTGGAAGCGGCGACGGCCTGACGCCGGTCCATCGCATCCGGCGCCGGGGCTCTCTCACCCGCTGTGGGCCAGGCTGTGGGTCCCTCTCACCCGCCGTGGGCCAGGCTCAGGGCCCTGGCGCCGGGGGCGCAGCTCTCGCGGAGGGCGGCCAGTTCGGCGGGCGGCAGGGTCGCGGCGGCCGTGCCCCGGCGATCGCCGTCGAGCAGGGCGCGTCCGGCCGCCAGCCACTCCGGGAGGGGGTCCACCCCGAGATGGTGGGCCAGCCGGGTGAGCTCGCGCTCGGGCGCGTCGAGAAGGCCCTCGTAAGAGAGGGACATACGGATCGCGGCGGGGAGCCGCGACAGATGCCCCAGCCCCTCGACGATCGCGCTCGACCACAGCTCGCCGAACTCGGCCACGGGCACGGACCGTTCGTACAGCGGCCGCAGATCGGCCTCGTCGTCGCTGAGCAGCGCCGCGAGACCGGCCGGAAGGTCCTCGGTGCTCGTGGCGCGCTCCGTCATCAGCTGGATCAGCCGGAATCCGGGGTGGCGGCTCATGGAGAGCGCGCAGTCGGCGCCGTCCCGGTGGAGGTGGACGAACCGGGCCTCGGGGAAGACCTCCCTCAGCCGGGGCACCGACCGCAGCGAGTAGCCGGACCGCTCCACGACGGCCCGCCGGCCGAACCGCTCCCCCAGCAGGCCGAACAGCGCCCGGTAGTGATCGGCCACCGGCGCGGCGGGCCGCCGGGACAACTCCGGCTCCAGCGCGTCGAACAGCGCGTCGGGGTCGTCGGTGAGATGAGGCAGCGTCATCATGCACACCGCCGGAATGCCACCGCCCGCCACCGAGAACCGCCCCTTGACATGCGGATACCGGTACTCGGGCAGCGGGATGCCGTCGCGGATGACACGGTTGGCGAACGACCGCGGAGTGGCGAGGATCCGCCAGAACTCCGCCCCGGTCAGCGGCGCCTCGGGCAGCGCGTCCGGCTCCAGCGAGGCGATCAGCTCGCTCACGCTCAGCAGATCCGGATGCAGCCGCAGGATGCGCGACAGAGCGGTCGAACCGCAGCGTCCGGTCCCCACGACGAAGGTCAGCGGCCGTACGGTCACCCCAGGTGCCCCTTCCGTCTCCGACGACTACCGGCCTCCCTACCCATCGTCACCCCCGCGCACCCCCGGCCACTCCCGTCACTCGTGGGGCCCCTCGTCACCGGCGGTCTCCCCAGGCGCTCTTGAGGTCGGCTCGGCGTGACCGTACGTTCCACCG
>NZ_JAAAYH010000524.1:0-5422 GCF_018035285.1 Streptomyces sp. MK37H
TCCGCCGCCTCGGCGACGGCGAGCTGCACCGCCTCCTCCGGGAGCGCCCCGTCGGCCAGCGCCCCGGCCGCGGCGGCGGCGAAGCAGTCCCCGGCGCCGCAGGGGTCGCCCTGGGCCCGGTGGGGCGCGGGCACGTACATGGGGTTCTCGCTGTGCGGGAGGGACAGCACGGCGCCGCGTTCGCCGAGGGTCACGGCGACCGCCGCGGCCCGCCAGCGCTCGGCGAGCCGGGCGCCCCGGCCGCCGTGCGCGTGCAGCGAGTCGGCGTCGCCGGACAGCGCGTGGCGGGCCGAGCCGAGCAGGGCGCGGGCCTCGGCGGCGCTGGGCGTGGCGAGCCGTGCGCCGGGCACGGGCTGCTCACCGCGCGGATGCGGATCCCAGACCAGGGGCACCCGGCGGGCGGCGGCGCCGAGTTGCTGACGCAGCGCGGCGGCCGTGCCGCGGCCGTAGTCGGCCACCAGGACGGCGCGGGCATCCCGGAGCGCGGCGAGGGCGTCCGGGCCGGGGTTCCCGGGGACGCCGCCGCCGCGGTCGACCCGGACCAGCGGGCGGCCCCCGGCGCGGATGCGGGTCTTGACCGGAAGAGTGCCGTCCAGCGGCAGCTCCACCAGCTTCACGCCCGGGGCCAGCGCGTTCCGTACGGTCTGGCTCGCGGTGTCGTCGCCCAGCGCCGTGACCAGGACGACCTCGCGGCCCTGGCACGCGGCGAGCATGGCGGCGAGTCCCGCTCCCCCGGGGCGGCTGCGGTCCATGGCCACATCAACGACGGGTGCCGGTGCGTCCGGCGCCAGGCGGGTGGCCTCGCCGTCGATGTCCTGGTCCAGCAGGACGTCTCCGACGACGACGAGCGGTCGCGGGGCGGCGGCGGTCATGCTCTCACCTCCGATCAGGGGACGGCTGTCCATGGCACGGGTTCTCAACGACCCTCATGAGGACGGATACGGCTCACCACCCCGTCCACGGAGACGGCCCCATCCGCCACCCCGATCTCGTGGTCGAAGGTCTCGCACAGCAGATGCAGGGCGACCAGATGCGCCTCCTGGACGGTCGCGGTGGAGCCGGAGCCGATGCACAGGGCCTCGTCGGCGCGGAAGGCCAGCGGGTTGGGGCGCGGGCCGGTCATGGCCCACACGGACAGTCCGGCGGCCCGGCCGGTATCCGCGGCGGCCAGCAGATTGGGGCTGCGTCCGGAGGTGGACATCAGCACCAGCACATCGCCGGGGCTGCCGTGCGCGGCCACCTGACGGGCGTACAGCTCCTCGAAGCCGTAGTCGTTGCCGATGGCGGTGACGGCGGAGGTGTCGGCGTGCAGGGCGATGGCCGAGTAGGCGGACCGCTCTTGCTGGTAGCGCCCGACGAGTTCGGCGGTGAGGTGCTGGGCCTGGGCGGCGCTGCCGCCGTTGCCCGCGGCCAGCAGCCGGCCGCCGACCGGGAGGGTGGCGGCGAGGTGGCGGCCCCACTCGGCCACCTGTTCCAGGCCGTGGTCGCGCAGGGCCACCAGCGCGTCCTGGAGCGACTGGCAGTGGGCGTGGGCGGCGCGCAGCGGGTCGGCCGCGGCCGTCCCCGCGGGCCCGTATCCGGACGGGGACGGACGACGGGCGCGGGGACCGGTGCCCGCTACCCCCGCTTCCCGGGGCAGGGGTCGGGACTGGGGACGACCGCGGGTGCTCATGCCGCCTCCGTAACGGGTGCCGGGTGCGAGGTCAGGACGTCGTGGTAGGCGGCCTCGGTGGCGGCGGCCACCCGCTCCCAGCTGTAGCGGGTCAGCACCCGCCGGCGGCCCGCCTCGCCGCAGGCCGCGCGTGCCGCCGGGTGGGCGAGGAGCCTGGCGGCGGCCTCGGCGAGGGCGACCGGGTCGCGGGGCGGGACCAGCCGGCCGGTGCCGGGGTCGGCGACGGTGTCGCGCTGTCCGCCGACGGCGGAGGCGACGACGGGCGTTCCGCAGCTCATGGCCTCCAGGGGGACGATCCCGAAGGGCTCGTAGTCGGCGGGGCACAGCACGAGGTCGGCGGCGCGGAGCAGTTCGGGCATCCGCTCCGGCGGCAGTCCGCCGGTGAGCCGGACCCGGTCGGCGACGCCGAGGCGGTCGGCGAGCCGCCGCAGCCGCCGCGCCTCGGGGTCGTCGCCCAGGTGGGCGGACGGCGGCCCTCCGGCGATGACGAGTTCGGCGTCCGGCAGCAGGGTGAGCGCGGCGATGGAGACCTCGGCCCCCTTGCGCGGTACGAGCCGCCCGATCTGGGCGAGCAGGGCCCGGCGGGCCGGGCGGGGCGCCACGGGCCCGGCGGGGGTGAACAGCCGCGGGTCGACTCCGCAGGGCACGACGGTGATCCGCTCGGGGTCCAGCCCCATGGCGGCCAGTTCGCCGACCTCGTCGCGGCAGGTGGCCACGATCCGGTCGCAGCCCTCGCCGACGGCGGTCTCCCAGGGGACGCGGTCGGCGGGGCTGGTGTCGGCGTCCTTCTGGTGGCGCCGCTTGACGGTGCCCAGTGCGTGGTAGGTGTGCGCGAGCGGCAGTCCGAGGGCGCGGGTGGCCTGGAGGGAGGCGATGCCGGACATCCAGAAGTGGGAGTGGACCAGATCGGGTGGCGCGCCCCGCCATTCGCTTTCCAGATACGCGCCGAACCCCCGCATGTAGGGCAGGAGGTCGTCCTTGGGCAGCCGCCGGGCGGGGCCCGCGGGGACATGCCGCACCTCGACGCCCGGGTGCGGGCGGACGGTCACGGGCAGGTGGGGGGCGTCGCGGCGGGTGTAGACGCGGACGCGGTGGCCGCGGTCGGCGAGGGCCGCGGCGAGCCGGGCGACATGGACGTTCTGGCCGCCGTCGTCCACCCCGCCGAGCACGGCGAGCGGGCTGGCGTGCTCCGAGACGAATGCGATGTCCAGGTGCTCGGGCGGTCCGTGGCGCGGGATCATCGGGTCACCTCCTCCATCAGCCGCTCCCAGTCGTCGAGGAAGCGTTTGAGTCCGTAGGCGTCGAGCGCCGCCCGGCGGGCTCGCGCCCCGTCCTCGGCGGCGGCGTCGAGGTCCCGCAGATAGCGGCGGGCCGCGCGGGCGAGGACGTCGGGGCGGGTGGAGAGCACCCCGGCCCCGGCCGGCACCGCTTCGACGGCCTCGGTGGTGGCCAGGGCGACGACGGGCATACCCAGGTGCATGGCTTCCAGGAGGGAGAGCCCGAGCGAGGTCCAGCGCACGGGGTGCAGATACACCCGGCGGCGCGCCATGGCGGTGTGCAACTCGGCCTGGGGGAGGTCGTGGGCGCGGCAGCGGTCGGGGGGCAGGCCGAGGTGGTCGGCGAGTGCTTCGGTGGCCATGCCGAAGACGTCCAGCGGGGCGGCCTCGCTGAGGGCGGGCAGTAGATCGGTGCCGGTGTGGCGGCCGCGCCGGATCGGTTCGTTGACGACGACGGCGGCCCGGGTCAGCTCGCCGGTGTAGCGGTGGCCGGGGTCGACGATGCCGTGCTCGATGACGGCGGTGGGGGCGCGGCCGCTGTCCCAGAAGAGCCGGTTGAAGTGGGTGACGTGGACCAGGGTGAGGTCGTCGCGGTCCGCGCAGGGGTGGCGGGTGCCGGGAACGTCTCCCTCCGGGGCGTTGTGCTCCAGGTAGACGGCGGGCACATCACGCCCGGGGCGACGCCCGCCGAGCCAGCGCCTCGCCAGCTCGGCCTCGTGGGGCCGCTGGAGGACGATCAGGTCCACGGGGGCGTCCCGCAGCTCCTCCGGGGTGACCTCGGTGACCGTGTCGGGCCAGGTGCAGGTGCGGGCCCGGCCGCGTCCGTCCGGGCCCCGGCCGGGGAGGACGGGGACCAGGTATCGGTGCGGGCCCTGGACAAAGGCCGTGGTCCAGGAGCCGTGCACATGCCACAGGAGAACGTTCATTCGGGCTCCTTACGGTCGTCGTCGGCTCCGTCCGGCGCCGCCAGCGCGGCCACGGCGGCGAGCACCTCGGCGTCGGTGACGGAGTCCAGACAGGGGTGGCCCGGCACGGGGCAGACCCGGGCACGGCTGCCCGCGCACGCAGCGTCCTGGCGGCCCAGCAGCCGGTGCGGCACCCGGTAGGGGGCCCAGCGCTCGGCGGGGACGACGGGCGCGAAGAGGCAGACGACCGGGGTGCCGACGGCGGCGGCCAGATGGGAGGGCCCGGTGTTGCCGGTGACCACCACATCGGCGCCCGCGAGCACTCCGGCCAGTTCGGGGAAGGAGGTGCGGCCACCGAGGTCGAGGGCGAGGCCGTCGGCGATGTCTGCCGTCAGCTCCTTCTCGGCCGGGCCGCCGGTGACCACCACGCGGTGGCCCGCCTCCTCCAGCGCGGCCACCGCCCGGGCGGCCCGCGCGGGGCTCCAGGCGCGGGCGGGCACGGCGGCGCCTGGGTGGACCACCACATAGGGCTCGGTGCCGGTGAGCGGGGCGGTGTCGGGCAGCGCGGTCAGGGCCAGCGCGCCCTCGTCGCCGGGCGGGAGGGCGAAGCCGGACGCCTCGGCCAGGTCGAGCGCGGCCCGCGCCTCGTGGCGGTGGGGTGCGCGCCGGTGGCGCAGGTCCAGCATGGTGCCGGGGTAGTGCTCGCTGTCGGCGGCGGTCCAGGGGATTCCGGCCAGCTTCAGCAGCAGTGCGGCGGGCAGCGGGCTCTGGTGGTACGAGGTGAGGATCAGCGCGCGGTCGAAGCGGCGCGCGGCCAGGCAGTCCACGAGGGCGTCGATGAGCTCGCGGCGCACCGGCGGGGCCTCGAAGCCCACCCAGGGCGCGTCATGGACCAGCACCTCGTCGACGCCGGGCAGCATCCGGGCGGCGGGCTCGCCGAGCGGGCCGCACAGCATCGCGGTGTACGCCGACCCGGCGGCGGCCGCGCGTACGGCGGGACCGGCCAGCAGCACGTCTCCCGCGCTGTCGAGCCGCACGACGAGGGTGCGCGGACCCGTGGCGTGCGCGCTCAAGGGGCGCCTCCCGCCCCGGCGGGCAGCCCCCGTATCGCCGTCAGGAGGTCCGGTGCGGTCCGGGCGGCGTCCGCGATCTCCTCCGGGCGGGTCACCGCGTTGGGGACGAGGACGCCTTGGGCGCCCGCCGCGCGGGCCGCCGCCAGGTCCGCGCCGATGTCGCCGAGGACGACGGCCCGGTGCGGTTCGGTGCCCAGCGCCGCGCACGCGGCGTGGATCAGCCCGGGGGCGGGCTTGCGGCACCCGCAGCCGTCGGCGGGGCCGTGGGGGCACACCGCCCAGATGTCGAAGGGTCCGAGCAGCTCCTCGACCCGCCGCCGTACGGCCTCGACCGCGCCGAGGGTGAGCAGACCGCGGGCGACGCCCGACTGGTTGGTGACCACGCCGACCGGGACGCCCCATTCCCGTACCGCGTCGACCGCGGCCCCGGCGTGCGGCATGAGCCGCACCCGGGCGGGGTCGCCGTTGTAGGGGACGTCCTGGATCAGCGTGCCG
>NZ_JAAAYH010000525.1:0-5416 GCF_018035285.1 Streptomyces sp. MK37H
GCCCGTCCGGTGCGGCGCCCGCGGTGGGCTCGTAGTCCGGCGCGGGCGGCACCGCCGGGTTCGGGTGCGGCGCCGGAGGGGCCGGATGCGGCCCGGGCGCGGGCGGAACGGCAGAGCCCTCGTTCTCGGTGCTCACAGCTCTCTCCTCAGGTGCACGACAGATTTCTCGACGGCCTGCGTGTACGTCTTACCGTTACGTCTTACCGTCGTCAGCTTTTCCCACAGCGCGTCAGACCGCCGTAAGGAGCGACAGCCCCGCGGACTACCACCCTTTATCCCGGACAATTCGCCCTACCGCCATTCCGTGCGGACGGAGGGGCCGCGTCCACCGGCTCACACCGGGCGGTGGCACCATAACGCGGTGACCTATGCGCGCCCTGCCCGGGACGGCCGCCCCGGGCCGCACATCGTCTCCGTCGTCGCTCACCGCGGGGCCTCCGAGGACGCCCCGGAGCACACCCTGGCCGCCTACCGTAAGGCAATCGAGGACGGTGCCGACGCTCTGGAGTGCGATGTCCGGCTGACCGCCGACGGCCATCTCGTCTGTGTGCACGACCGCCGCATCGACCGCACCTCCAACGGCCGGGGCGCGGTCTCGGCGCTGGAGCTGTCCGATCTGGCGACCCTGGACTTCGGCTCCTGGAAGGGCCGGGCCACCGACAGGGAGGAACCGGACCGCGACAGCCGGGACAGCACCTCCGTCCTCACCCTGGAACGGCTCCTGGGGTTCGTCGCGGACGCCGGACGCCGGATCGAACTGGCGATCGAAACCAAACACCCCACCCGGTGGGCGGGCCAGGTGGAGGACCGGCTGCTCGGGCTGCTGCGCCGCTTCGGCCTGGACGCGCCGCCGCCCGGCGAACGTTCACCCATCCGTGTGATGAGCTTCTCAGCGCGCTCCCTGCACCGGATCCACAGCGGGGCCCCCGCCATCCCCACCGTCTACCTGATGCAGTTCATACTGCCGCGCCACCGGGACGGGCAGCTGCCACCCGGGGTGCGGATCGCGGGGCCGAGCATCCGGATCGTGCGGAACCACCCCGGCTATGTGGCACGGCTGCAGCGCGAGGGGCACCGAGTGCACGTCTGGACCGTCGATGAACCAGAGGACGTCGAATTGTGCGTTCGTCTGGGCGTTGACGCGCTGATCACCAATCGCCCCAAACAGGTACTGTCCCAACTCGGACGCTCATAATGGGCATTACAAGGCGTGCACCGGCGCGTTCGGTACGTATTCGATCGTGACGAGTGCGTCACACGATGCCACTTGGCCGGTTTCCGCTCCAGCACCGCGGGGCATTCATCCCGTGGCGTGGGGCTAAGGAGGTCTCGGGGGTGGCGTTGGTGGTGGCACGGCAGGTGCCGACGTCGTCGACCATGGCCGTACCCCATGGTCCTGCGGGCGTCCGCGCGGCAAGACAGCGGATGCGTATCGATCTGGGCAGGACTGGGGTATCGGATTCGGTCATAGACGACGCTGTATTGATCCTTTCAGAACTGCTCAGCAACGCATGGCGACATGGCCGCCCTTGGCGTTCCGACCATGGTGGCGGCACGGTCCGGGCTGCATGGACCGTCGATGAGGACGACCGGCTGACGGTCGAGGTGACGGATGGCGGCGGACCCACAAGGCCACTTCCGGCCAACCCGTCGGTGACCGCGCGCGGCGGCCGCGGGCTGAACATCATCATGTCGCTGGCCGAGGAATGGGGCGTGCGGGACGACATCGGCGAAGTCACCGTATGGGCTCTTCTCCCGCCCGACGACGAATTCGCCCGCCGCGTCACGATTCCCCCGGATCTCTCCCCCGAGCTGGGTCCCACCCTGGGTGCGGAGCTGGCCTCCGGGCTGCGTCCGGGCCTCGACGCGCATCTCGAGGCCGGTCTCGACACGAGTCTCGGCCCGAACATCGGCTCGGACATCGGCCCGGGCCTCGGCTCGGACATCGATGCCGGACTGGGCCCCGGCCTCGGCTCGAATATCGAGGCGAACATCGACCCCGATTTCGATCGCGAGCTGGACTTCGCCGATCTGGACGAGCTCGCGTAGCCGACGCGGCTCAGGGAGCCGACGCGGTTCGGCCAAAGGGCTAGGCTCGCGCCCGTACCAGTCGTACGCGCCGTAAGGCGAGCATCGCCGCGGCCGTACGCAGACCGTCACGGGCGTACGAGCAAGCCCTGAGCCGCACGATCGGGAGACAGCCTCACCATGGCCAAGAAGCGCCGCCCCCAGACGAAGGCCACAGGCCCACGGGTCGCCAACGGCGAGATCCCCGTGGTGGGCGCGCGGGAGCCCTGCCCGTGCGGCTCGGGCCGTCGCTACAAAGCCTGTCACGGCAGGGAAGCCGCACACGCCGTCACCGAGCTGGTGCAGCGCCCCTTCGAGGGACTCCCCGGCGAATGCGACTGGGTGGCCCTGCGCGAGCTGGTGCCCGCCGCGACCGTCGAGCTGACCCTCGCCGAGGGGCTGCCCGAGGGGGTTCCGTCGGTCACCCTGGCGACCGTGCTGCCCATGGCGTGGCCCGCGCTGCGCCGCGACAACGGCACCGTACTGCTCGGCCTCCAGAACGACACGCCCTCCGGCGACATCAGCCGCGACCTGGCCGACACCCTGCGCCGCGCGCTGACCGCCGAGCCGGGCACCCCGGTGGCCGCCGAGCGGGCTCCGGGCGACGGTCCGCGGCTGCAGGATCTGCTCGACCCGAAGGGCACTTTCTCGCCGACTCTGCACGAGGGGTTCGAGTTCTGGCTCGAGGACGCCGCGAACGCGACCGGAGAGGTCGCCGCGTCCCTGGAACGGGCCAACGCGGCCGCGATCCCCACCGCCCGGCTCACCGGCGTGGAGGCGGCCTACTGGTGCGAGACGCCGGAGAAGAACCACCTGCGCTGGGTGATGTCCCACTCCGAGGAGAAGCTGCTGGACGCGCTCGCCCGGCTGCACGCCGCGGGCGCCTCCTCGCTCGGTGAGAACACCCGGCTGGTGGGCTCCTTCCGGGCCCATGGGCTCACGGTGCCGGTGTGGGATCTGCCACGCGGGATGAGCGCCGAGGACACCGAGAAGCCGGCCGTGGACCTCGCCGAACGGCTCGCGGAGGCGCTCGCCTCCGACGCCCCGCTGACGCCTGAGCAGCGGCGCGCCCGGGGCGGTCTCACCAACCGTCAGGTGACGCTGAGCTGACGTCCCCCGGACGGCCGGAGGGCTCCGCGGGGACACCGCGGGGGCACGTGACGCCGGTCACAACTCACTGTTACGCCCTGCAAATCGACGTCCGGAAATCCGCGATCGAATTTGCTATCGGCCGATCTCTTGTTACGGTTCTAAAAGCCCGGTCGCTGGTGCATCCCCCGTCGCCAGCGACCGGGCGCTTCCATGTCCGCGTCCGGGTCCGCGTCCGGACGCGGCGCGGGACGGTGGGGCAGGTACGGACCAAATGCCGTCGGCGGCAAGGGAATTGCTCCCGGGGGGCCCGGTAAGGGAGTTGCTCCGGGGCGCACAGCGCACAGCGGGGCCCACAGTGCACAGCACTGGCTCGCGCGGAAAGCCCCTCGGCGCCCTGTGCTCACGAGAAACGCCGGGCCCGGAGCCAGGACGGGCCCGGAGCCCAGGAAGTCGCCTCCCCGGCCTCCGGGCCCTCACACACCCGCGAGCGTCGCGCTCAGCGGTCCGCCGCGCTCAGCGGCCCCCGAACCCCCGCACCCGGGGCCCGCCTCAGTAGGCGAGCCGGCTGCCCCCGTCGGGCGCGCTGGTGCTCGCCTCGACCAAGGCGTTCACCACCGTGGCCACCTGAGGCAGCCAGGGCCGCCCGGAGCGGCGCAGCGGCGGCCGCTCCCAGCGCACCCGCCCGGAGCCGGTCTGCGACGGCGGCAGCACCACATAGCCGCCCTCGCCGTGGAACCGCAGCGAGCTGGGCACCCAGTCCTGCTGGTTCAGCAGCTCGCCGAGGTCTTCGAGAGAGTACGGCTCCACCAGCAGCGACCAGCGGGTGGGCGTGGCGACCACCGGGCCGAGCCGTACGCCCACCCGGTCGAAGACCGTCAGCGCCCGCGCCCCGGCGACCGCGGGCAGGCTCACCGCGCAGGGCGCGTGACCGCCGGTGGCCAGCAGGAGGGGCGCGGAGGGCCGGTTGCCCCACCACCAGCGCACCATGCGCTCGTCCGTGGTGGCGGCGAGGAGAACAGGGTCGAACGGATGTCCACCCGGAACCGCACATTCCGGGTCGGGGCAGCCGCACGCTCGCGGCCGTCCGCCGCCGGACCGGAGCCCGACGCCAGGGACCACGGGCCACTGCCACTCGGTGGCGCAGGTGAGCGCCGCACGCAGCAGCGGCGACCGCGCGCCGCGCCGCAGCGAGAACTTGCGTCGCCTTCCGAGGATCTCGCGCATGAGCGCTCGTTCCTTTCCGTTAACGCCGAGGGCTGTCCGTCGCACTACATCGCACTTCAGATGGCACTTCACTTGGACTTACGTGGCGCTGTCCGGCATCGTTCGGCCCGTCACAGCAGGTGGATCACAAGTCACTGCGCGTACAAGGCAGCGCATCATGCCGCGGGCCGAGCGTGGAACGTGGCGAGGGGTGGCGCGCGCATGGCGCTTGCCGTCCGGTTGGTGCCTTCCTCGCCACTCGGGGATGGGCGCGGCCGTTGTGGTCTATGACGCCTGGACCGGCCGCGGGGTTCCGGGGCGATCCGAACTGCCCCTGCCCCTCTCCGATGTGTACCCGCCGCGGTGGAGACGACGCGCTGTCGAACGACGTCAGTCGACCTCGAAGGGACAGCCTAACGACTTTTTTTCGGCCAAGTTCAATTCCCCCCAGACACCAACAAGACCACCGGGACAATGCTGGACATCGCATCTGCGCTCCGTGTACATCTGGAGACAGTAGCGGCACAGTAGCGGCGCAGCACGACAGGGGGTTTGCGATGCTATTGAGCGAGCCGGACCCGGCGGGTGAAGGCAGCGGGCCATGAACGCGCCCCACGCGCCGAAAGTGGCTGGAATCGATCCTTCCCTCCCCTCGCCCACGCAAACTGCCGACCCCGTCACACCGCCCCTGGCCGCGCCCGACTGCGGTGTCCAGGACCGGCTCGCGGCCTGGGTCTCGGACCTCACCACCCTTCATGAGCTCACCGAGCGGCTGGTCCGGACCGACTCCCTCGACGAGGCGCTGCGCGAACTGCTGCGCGCGGGCGCGTCCCTGGTCGGCGCCCGGCGCGGACTGGTGGCGCTCGAACCGGCCGACGGGCTCGGCCCGGTGATCACCGTGGGGCTCGGTCTCGGCCACGCCGACCTCGGCCAGATCGAGACCATCCCGCGCGGCTCCGCCTCCGCCGGCCATCTCCTGGACGGGCTGCCCGAGCCGGGCGGCGAGCGGCGCGCCGATGTGACCCACCCCGATATCGCCAGTGAGGCCGACCTC
>NZ_JAAAYH010000526.1:0-5389 GCF_018035285.1 Streptomyces sp. MK37H
ACCTCCTCATCCGTGGGGCCGGAGTCGTCTCGGTGCACACCGGCGAGATCGTCCCGGCGGACGTGGTGGTGACCGGGGACCTCATCCGCGCCGTCGCCGCCCCCGGTGTGCGGATCGACGCCGACCGCGTCCTGGACGCCGAGGGGTTGCTGCTGGCGCCCGGGTACATCGACGCCCATATGCACATCGAGAGCTCGCTGCTCACCCCCGCCGAGTTCGCCCGGATCACGGTGCGGCGCGGTACGACGACGGTGCTCGCGGACCCGCATGAGATCGTCAACGTCGCCGGGCGCGAGGCCATGGCCTGGATGATCGAGCAGGGCCGCGCGCCCGCGCAGACCATGCTGTGGGCCGTGCCCTCCTGTGTGCCCGCGCTCGAAGGCTTCGAGACCGCGGGATCCCGGCTGACCGCCGAGGACATCGCCGACATGCTCGGATGGGACGGGGTGACCACCCTCGGCGAGGTCATGGACTACCGCGCCGTGGTCACGGGCTCCCCGCGCATGCGGGCCATCGTCGACGCCGCCCGGCGCAAGGGCGTCCGCCTCGACGGCCACTGCCCGGGCCTCTCCGGCGACGACCTGGGCGAGTACCTCTGGGCCGGGATCGACTCCGACCACACCAAGAACACCCCCGAGGTCGCCGTGGAGAAGGCCCGGCTCGGGATGTTGCTGATGCTCCAGGAGAAGTGCCTCACCCCCGAGCTGGTGGCCCGGCTCCATGAACTCCCCGTGCTGCCCGACTTCTGCCTGGTCACCGACGACCTGGCGGCCGATGCCATCCTCGAGCGCGGGCACCTGGACCACATCGCGCGGGTCGCGCTGGACGCCGGGCTGAGCCCGCTGACCGTACTGCGCGCCCTCACCCTGCACCCGGCACGGCGCCTCGGCCTCGACGACCGGGGAGTGGTGGCCCCGGGCAAGCGCGCCGACCTCGTCCTGCTGCGCGCGCTGCAGGACCCGACACCGGTGACCGTCGTCTGCGGCGGCCGGGTGGTCGAGGAGACCGCCGAGGAGGCCGCCGCGACGGCCCTGGTGTCCAACCCCTTCGCCGACTCGGTACGCCTCACCTCGCTGGACGCGAGCGACTGCCGTTGGCGGGTCGATCTCCCCGACGGTGAGCACACCTTCCGGGCACTGCGGGTGAACCCCGTGGACACCTTCACCGAACCGGCCGAGGTCGTGCTGCCCGTACGGGACGGCGTCGTGGAGTGGGAGGGCAGGACGGCCGTGCTCGCGGTGTACGAGCGCCACCAGCGCTCCGGCCGCCGGACCATGGCCCCCGTGGTCGGCTTCGACCTGGCCCGGGGCGCGGTCGCCACCACGTACGCGCACGACAGCCACAACCTCACCGTCGTGGCCACCGACGCCCCCGCGCTGCGCCGTGCGGCCAACTCGGTGATCGGCTCAGGCGGCGGCATCTGCGTGGCCGTCACCGGAGAGCCGACCGTGCATCTCCCGCTGCCGGTGGGCGGTGTGATGTCCCCGGCGCCGGCCGCCGCGGTCGCCCAGGGGGCGGCCGCCGTACGGGAGGCGCTGCACCGGTGGGGCTGGCGGCACCGCAACGCCTTCATGAGTATCTCGACCATGACGCTGCCCGTGTCACCACAGATCAAGCTCACTGACAAGGGCCTGGTCCGGGTGGTCGACCGTGCATGGGAGCCGGCCGTCCTCTGACCGCCGACCGTGGTCCGGCCGCCGACCGCGGTCCGGCCGCCAGCGGCCTGGGACCGTCAGTCGCCCGGGGGCGTCAGTGGTCCGGCCGCCGACCGTGGTCCGGCGGCCAGTGGCCTGGGACCGTCAGTCGCCCGGGGTCGTCAGTGGCCTGGGACCGTCAGTCGCCCGGGGGCGTCAGTGGTCCGGCCGCCGACCGTGGTCCGGCCGCCAGCGGCCTGGGACCGTCAGTCGCCCGGGGCCGTCAGCGGCCTGGGGCCGTGGGCCGCCCGGGGCGGTCAGCGGCCTGGGACCGTCAGTCGCCCGGGGCCGCCAGCGGCCTGGACTGTCGGCCGCCCGGGGGGTCGGCCGCCTGGGGCCGTCGGCCGCCCGGGGCCGTCAGCGGCCCGAATGGACGGCGGCCCGAATGGACGGCGGCCCGAATGGACGGCGGCCCGGGTGGACGGCCGCCCGGGGGTCGGCGGTCAGTCGGCCGACTGTCCAGGGGTCGATCGTCAGTCGGCCGAGGCCGTCCGGGACCGGTACGACATCCAGGCCGCCACCACCGCCCCCGAGACGTTGTGCCAGACGGAGAACACGGCGGCCGGAAGCGCGGCCAGCGGGCTGAAGTGGGCGGCGGCCAGGGAGGCGGCGAGCCCGGAGTTCTGCATGCCGACCTCGAAGGCCATGGCCCGGCTGGCGGGCGCGCCCAGCCGGGCCAGCTTGCCGGCCCCGTAGCCCAGCGCCAGGCCGAGCCCGTTGTGGAGCACCACGGCGAGCAGTACCAGCGCCGCCGCCGACTTGATGGCGTCCGCGCTGGCGGCCACCACGATCGCCACGATCACGCCGATGGTGACGGCCGACAGCCAGGGCAGCAGCCCCAGCACCCGCTGGATGAACCGCCCGGCCACCAGCCGTACGACCAGCCCCCCGGCCACCGGCAGCAGCACGGTCTTGAGGATGTCGGTGACCATCGACTCCGCGTCCACCGGCAGGAACTCCCCGGCCAGCAGCAGTGTCAGCGGCGGGGTGACCAGCGGCGCGAGCACCGTGGAGACGGTGGCGACCGATACCGACAGCGCCACATCGCCGCGCGCCAGATACGTCACCACATTGGAGGCCGTTCCGCTCGGCGCACAGCCGACCAGGATGACACCGGCCGCCAACTGCGGGGAGAGACCGAGGGCGTTGGCGATCAGCCACCCCAGCCCCGGCATGATCACATAGTGCGCGACCAGCCCGAGCGCCACCGCCCAGGGCCGCTTGGCCACACCGGAGAAGTCCCGCGGGGTCATGGTGAGCCCCATGCAGAACATGACCACGCCGAGCAGATAGGGCACGTTCGGCGCCCAGCCGCTGAAGGTGCCGGGCGTGGCGAGGCCCGCCGCACCGGCGGCGAGGACGAGGAGGGGGAAGACGGTGACGGCCCGCCGGGCCGCCCGGTCGGCGGCAGCGGGCTCCGGCGACGACGAGGGCGCCTGCCCCGCCGTCGTCGGGGAGTTGTCCGCGGAGCTCTTCGATTCGGATCGCACCGCGTGATGGAACGCTTCCGGAGGTGCCTTCCGCAACACCGTCTCGTTATGTGGTCACTACACCCACTATGTGGAACTCAGTGGCGGCAACGGCAGTGGAAGCCCCGGCAGACCGTCGATGCTGCTGGCGATGTGCTCCTTCTTCTGGAAGTAGCGGTCCAGCGATTCGTCGTCCTCCCGCCGGAAGCGGGAGGCGTGCAGCGAGCGGTCCTCGCGGTAGTCCAGATACGGGACCGCGTAGCCGCAGGTGTCCCGGATCAGCTCGGCCGACACCACGATGACCGCCCGCAGCCCGTGATCGTCCACATCGATGTCCGGGAAGTGCGCCAGCAGCGCGGAGAAGCGCGGATCGTCACGGAACACCGGCTCGCCCCGGCCGTGGACGCGCACGATGTTCGGCGGGCCGGTGAAGGCGCACCACATCAGGGTGATCCTGCCGTTCTCCCGCAGATGGGCGATGGTCTCCGCGTTGCTCCCCGCGAAGTCCAGGTAGGCCACGGTCAGTTCATCGAGTACGGCGAAGGAGCCGGCCAGCCCCTTCGGAGAGAGATTCACCGTGCCGTCCCCGGCCAGCGGGGCGGTGGCGGTGAAGAACATCTTCTGCTCTTCGATGAAGGTGCGGAGTCTGCCGTCGATACGTTCGTACACCTTTCCCATGTGGCGCATTATCCCTGCGGATGGTCGCCGGGGCGATGTTTCCATGGGCGTATGGCCACCAAGAAAGCCTCCGCGCGAGCGTCCGCGACTGAGCCCGCGATCCGGATCCGCCGGGTGTACGACGCCCCCGACCCGGACGACGGCACCCGCGTCCTGGTGGACCGCGTCTGGCCGCGCGGCCTCGCCAAGGCCGACGCCCGGCTGGACGAATGGGCCAAGGGCGCCGCCCCTTCCACCGAGCTGCGCCGCTGGTACGGCCATGACCCGGACCTCTTCCCGGAATTCACCCGCCGCTACCGCGCCGAGCTCACCACCCCGGAGCGCCGCGAGGCCGTCGCCCACCTCCGCGAGCTGACCGCCTCCGGCCCCCTGACCCTCCTCACGGCCGTGAAGGACCTCGACCACGGCCATGTCCAGGTCCTGGCCGAGGCGATCCGCGACCAGGAGTGAGCGCCGTTCAGGGATCGCCCGATACAGCGTTCAGGGATCGCCCGATACAGCGGGATCGTCTTGTACAGAGGGGTCGCCTTATACACATAGCTCCGCCGAATAGCGGGCGAAGCCGCTGGTGTGCCACGTGGAGCCGTCCGCGGTGATCACGAACGCCTCGGCGTCGGGGAGCCGTCCCAGCCAGGGGCGGGCGCGTTCGGCGCCCATGGCGCAGGCCGCGGTGGCCACGGCGTCCGCGTCGGCCAGGCTGGTGGCGATCACGGTGACCGAGGCCAGGCCCTGCGCCGGGGGGCGGCCGGTGTGGGGGTCCAGGATGTGGCAGCCCCGCTCGGCCGGGCCCGAGGTGGCCACGGCCAGCTCGCCGCGGGCCTCCACGATCGCGGCCAGCTCGCCCCGGCGCAGCGGGTCGGCGATGCCCACCCGCCAGGGGCCGCCGTGCACCTGGACGTCGCCGCCGCCGTTCACACACACCGACCCGGCGCCCGAGGAGACCAGCATCCGGGCGGCGCGCTCCACCGCCCAGCCCTTGACCAGGCCCGTCGGGTCGAGGCGGCCACCGGCGTAGCGGGCGGTGAACCAGCCGCCGCTGCGATGCTCGGCGTCCTCGCACATCCGCAGCACATCGCGGACCTCGGGATCGCAGCGCGACAGCGTCAGCTCACCGCGCCCCAGCCGGCTGATCTGGCTGTCCCGGCGATAGGTGGAGAACAGCTCGTCCACCCGGTGCAGCCCCACCACGGCCCCGTCCAGCGCGGCCTGCACCCGGGGCCGGTCGGCGGGCGCGACCTCGCGGATGTCGAAGGAGAAGACCGTGCCCATGACGTGCTCGACATGGCGCAGCGGCTCGGGTTCGTCCATTCCGTACGTCACTTGGCACCCGCCTTGTCGAGCGCGCTCTGCAGGGACTTGGCGTAGCCCTCGCTGGTGTAGGTGGCCCCGGACACCGTGTCCACCTTCGCCGCGGACACCGCCTGCTGGTTGAGCTTTGGGATGGAGTCCTTGGCGATCTGCTCGCTGCGCGGCCCGGAGTCCGGCGTCTTGACCGCCTGCGCGCCGGTGATCTTCCCGCCGTTGACGGTGAGGCTCACCTGGACCGGG
>NZ_JAAAYH010000527.1:0-5344 GCF_018035285.1 Streptomyces sp. MK37H
GGCCTGGCGGGCGCGGCCGCGGCCCGGCGCGGCCCCAACCGGGGCACGGCGCTCGCGGTCTGCACGTCACTGTGCCTGTACGAGGCGGGCATGGCGCTCAACGACTGGGCGGACCGGGACATCGACGCCGTGGAACGCCCCGGCCGCCCGCTGCCGTCGGGCCGTATCGCCCCGGCCGCGGCGCTGACCGCCGCGACCGGGCTGACCGCCGCCGGGCTGCTCTGCGCCGCCGCCGCGGGTCCCCCGGCCCTCGCCACGGCGACGGCCCTGGCGGGCACGGTGTGGGCGTACGACCTGGGGCTGAAGAACACGCCCGCGGGCCCGGCCACCATGGCCGCCGCCCGCGCGCTGGACCTCCTCCTCGGCGCCACGGCCTCCGCCGGGCACATACGCCCGGCCCTCCGCCCGGCCGCCCTCCTGGGCGCCCACACCCTCGCGGTGACCACGGTCTCCCGCCGCGAGGCGACCGGCGGCTCCTCGACGGCCCCGCTCGGCGCCCTCGCGACGGGAGCGGCCATCGCCTGGGCCACCGCCAGGCGCCCGGCCCCCGCTTCGGGGCGCGGCCCTGAAGCGGGCCACGGCGCGCGGGGCGCGGTGGTGGACGGGGCCACCAGCGGCGCTCCGGTGGGTGCCATAGCTACCGGTGGTGCTCCGGCGGGTGGCGTGGCCGCCGGTAGTGCCTTCGCCGCTCTCGTCAGGGGGTTCTCCCACGGGGGGTCACGCCGTGGTGCTTCGGCGAGGCGGCTCGCGGGGGCGGCTGTGGGCCGCCTCCCTGCCGCCGTGGGCGGTGTGTCTACATCGGGGGAAGGGGCCACCACGCGTCGACGTGGTGCTCCGGCGGGTGGCGTGGCCGCCGGTGGTGCCTTCGCCGCTCTCGTCAGGGGGTTCTCCCACGGGGGGTCACGCCGTGGTGCTTCGGCGAGGCGGCTCGCCGGGGCGGCTGTGGGGCGCCTCCCTGCCGCCGTGGGCGGTGTGTCTACATCGGGGGAAGGGGCCACCACGCGTCGACGTGGTGCTCCGGCGGGTGGCGTGGCCGCCGGTGGCGCCATCGCCGCTCTCGCCAGGGGGCTCTCCGACGCGGGGTCACGCCGTGGTGCTCCGGCGAGGCGGCTCGCCGGGGCGGCTGTGGGCCGCCTCCCTGCCGCCGTGGGCGGTGTGTCTACATCGGGGGAAGGGGCCACCACGCGTCGACGTGGTGCTCCGGCGGGTGGCGTGGCCGCCGGTGGCGCCATCGCCGCTCTCGTCAGGGGGCTCTCCCACGGGGGGCCACGCCGTGGTGCTCCGGCGAGGCGGCTCGCGGGGGCTGTGACCGCCCCCGCTTCTCCGGGCCGGGGCAACCGCCCCGGTTGGCGGCGGGCTCCTCGGCGCGCCTTCGCACAGGTGGGCCGCCTCCCTGCCGTGGGCGCCGTGTCTGCGTCGGGGCGAGGTCCCTCTGGGGGCGAGGCCGTTGGCAGGACGCTCACCGGCACGCGGAGCCGGAGCGCGGTGGCGCGGCACATGGCCGCCACCGCCCGGGCGGTGGCGGCCAAGGCCGCCGCATCCGCCCCGGCCGTCGTCCAGGGCGCCGCGGCCCAGGGGCTTGCCCATGCGCGGGGCAAGGGCGTAGTCGCATGGCGCGGCGCCCCGGCAGCGCGACTCGTCGCGGCGGCTACAGCCGCCACCGGACACGCCGCCCCGCCGGGCGGCACACGTGCCGGGGCCGGGGTGGCCCGGAACATCGGGGCCACCACCTCGCGCGGCGCGGCGGTCAGCCGCTTCGCGGGGGTCGCCCTCGCGGGCGGGTATGTGGCCACGGTCGCCCGGCCGTTGGCGCATGCCGCGCTCAACCCGTCCCCGTACCTCCTCCAGCGTGCCGTCGGCAGCGGCATCCGCGCGATGATCCCACTTCAGGCCGTGCTCGCCTCCCGCGCGGGGGCGCACCGTACGGCGGCGGGGCTGCTCGCGCTGATGCCCGTCGCCCGCCGGTTGTCGAGAAAGGTCAGCGCGACATGAGCCCTACCGGCGACCCCAGCCGCCCCACCCCGGAACCCCTCCGCTTCGCCTACGGCACCAACGGTCTGACCGACCTCCGCCTGAGCGACGCCCTCGCCCTGCTCGCCGACCTCGGCTACGACGGCGTCTCGCTGACCCTCGACCATATGCACCTCGACCCGCTCGCCCCGGACCTCGCCGCCCGCACCCGCCGCGTCGCCCGTGACCTCGAGCGGCTCGGTCTCGGTGTCGCGATCGAGACCGGTGCCCGGTACGTGCTCGACGCCCGGCGCAAGCACCACCCCACCCTGCTCGATCCGGACCCCGAGGCCCGTGGCGCCCGGGTCGATCTGCTGCTGCGGGCCGTGCGGGTGGCGGCCGACCTCGGGGCGCCGGCCGTGCACTGCTTCAGCGGGGTGCTGCCGCCCGGTGAGTCCGCGGAGACGGCGTGGCGGCGGCTGGCGGACGCCCTCGGGCCGGTGGTGGTGGCCGCCGCGGCGGTGGGCGTTTGCCTCGCGATCGAGCCGGAGCCGGGGCATCTCCTCGCCGACCTCGCCGGGTTCCACCGGCTGCGCACGGCGCTCGGCGATCCTGCCGCCCTCGGCCTCACCCTCGACATCGGCCACTGCCAGTGCCTGGAACCCGACCCGCCCGCCGAGTGCGTCCGCGCGGCGGCGCCCTGGGTGCGGCATGCGCAGATCGAGGACATGCGGCGCGGGGTGCACGAGCATCTGCCGTTCGGCGAGGGGGAGATCGACTTCCCGCCGGTCCTGGAGGCGCTGCGCGCGGCGGGGTACCGGGGACTCGTCGGCGTCGAACTGCCCCGCCACTCCCACGCCGGTCCCGAACTGGCCCGTACCTCCCTGCGTTTCCTCAAGGACGCCGAACGGGCCGCGAGCGAGGGAGGCGTCCGATGCTGACCGTGACCGAACTCCGCGCCGCCGTGGAGCGGCGCCTGGACGAGGCGGGCCGCGCCTGGCTGGACAGCGTCCTGACGGACGCGGCGAAATCCGGGCCGCGCCCGGACGCTCCCGGCCCTGCCCGCTGGGAGCTGGACTTCGCCTCCGCGGGCCGCCACGTCCGCACCACCCGACCCGCCGCCGACGACCTCACCCCCCATGACCTCCCCGACGCCGCCCGCGTCCTCATCCTCCACGCCGCGCGCGCGGACGCGGGTACCGTCGCGAGGCTGTACGCGCACGGCACGGGCGCCGAGCGCCGGGCCGTCCTGCGGGCGCTTCCGCATCTCGGGCTCTTCGCCGGGGCCGACGCCGTGCCGCTCGTCGAGGACGCCCTGCGGACCAACGACATCCGGCTCGTGGCCGCCGCCGTCGGGCCGTACGCCGCTCGGCATCTCCCGCCGCACAGCTGGCGGCAGGCCGTGCTCAAGTGCCTGTTCACGGGCGTGCCCCTCACCGCCGTGGCCGACTGGGAGCGGCGGGCGCGCGGGGACGGCGAGCTGGGCCGCATGCTCGGCGACTACGCCCGTGAGCGCACCGCCGCCGGGCGCCCCGTGCCCGGCGATCTCGACCGCGTACTGGCCATGACCCGCGCCCTGCCCGGCGCGCCCCGCGCCCTGACCCGCGAGGAGTCCTGATGCGCATCTTCGATCCCCACATCCATATGACCTCCCGCACCACCGACGACTACGAGGCCATGTACGCCGCAGGGGTGCGCGCCCTCGTCGAGCCGTCCTTCTGGCTCGGGCAGCCCCGCACCTCGCCCGCCAGCTTCTACGACTACTTCGACTCCCTCCTCGGCTGGGAGCCCTTCCGGGCCGCCCAGCACGGGATCGCCCACCACTGCACCCTCGCGCTCAACCCCAAGGAGGCCAACGACCCGCGCTGCACCCCCGTCCTTGACGAGCTGCCGCGCTATCTCGTCAAGGACGGCGTCGTGGCCGTGGGCGAGATCGGCTACGACTCGATGACCCCCGCCGAGGACGCCGCCCTCGCCACCCAGTTGCAGCTCGCCGCCGACCACGGGCTGCCCGCCCTCGTCCACACCCCGCACCGCGACAAGCTGGCCGGATTGCGCCGCACCCTCGACGTCGTCGGGGAGTCCGCGCTGCCCGCGGACCGCGTTCTGGTGGACCACCTCAACGAGACCACCGTCAAGGAGGCCAAGGACAGCGGCTGCTGGCTCGGCTTCTCGGTCTACCCCGACACCAAGATGGACGAGGAGCGGATGGTCGCGATCCTGCGCGCGTACGGACCCGAGAAGGTCCTGGTCAACTCCGCCGCCGACTGGGGGAGGAGCGACCCGCTCAAGACCCGCGAGGTCGGCGACCTGATGCGCGCCGAGGGCTTCACCGAGGACGACGTCGACCTGGTGCTGTGGCGCAACCCGGTCGCGTTCTACGGGCTCAGCGGCCGCCTGGACCTGGACCTCGACGCCGAGGAGACCGAGGCCACCGCCACCCACGAGGGCAACTCCATCCTGCGCGGCGGCGCCCCGGCCGCCGCGCCGACGGAACGGTGAGGAGGACCCCATGCGCTTCCGCCACCCCGACGGCTCCACCGTCCACCTCGCCTACTGCACCAATGTCCACCCCGCCGAAGACCTCGACGGCGTCGTGGAGCAGCTCCGGCTGCACTGCGAACCGGTACGCCGCCGCCTCGGCCGCGACCGGCTCGGCATCGGCCTGTGGCTGGCCCGCGACGCCGCCCGCACCCTGAGCGCCGACCCCGCCGAACTGCGCAGGCTGCGCACCGCGCTGGACACGCGCGGCCTGGAGGTCGTCACCTTCAACGGCTTCCCGTACGAGGGGTTCGGCGCCCAGGAGGTCAAGTACCGCGTCTACAAGCCCGACTGGACCGACCCGGAGCGGCTGGAGCACACCACCCATCTGGCCCGGCTGCTGGCCGCGCTGCTCCCCGACGACATCACCGACGGCTCCGTCTCCACCCTGCCGCTCGCCTGGCGCGCGCCCTTCGACGCCGACGCCGCCCGCGCCGCTCGCCGCCACCTCACCACCCTCGCCCAGCGGCTCGACGCCATCGAGGAGCTCACCGGCCGGTCCGTCCGCATCGGCCTGGAGCCCGAGCCCGGCTGCACCGTCGAGACCACCGCGCAGGCCATCGAGGCGCTCACCGCGCCCGGCGGCCCGCCCCTGGACCGTATCGGGGTCTGCCTGGACACCTGCCATCTGGCGACGCAGTTCGAGGATCCGCACACGGCCACAGGCGCGCTCACCGCCGCCGGGGTCCCGGTCGTCAAGGCGCAGCTGTCCGCCGCGCTGCACGCCGAGGACCCGGGCCGGCCCGCCGTACGGGAGGCCCTCGCGGCCTTCGCCGAGCCCCGCTTCCTCCACCAGACCCGCACCCGGGCGCCCGAGGGCGGCGTCACCGGCACCGACGACCTCGACCAGGCG
>NZ_JAAAYH010000528.1:0-5341 GCF_018035285.1 Streptomyces sp. MK37H
AATTCTTCAACGAGACCCCGATGGGAAATTCATTCCCCTCGGGGTCTTTTTTTGTGCCCATGTCCACTACGCCCCGGTGCGGGGCCTGTGCGGGCCTACCGGTAGAGTCATGGAGCATCATCGGCCTGTTTCTCACGGGAGGCTCCCGGGTGGAGGTACAGGAGACACGCGTCCAGACGGACCGTGTGCTCACCATCCCGAACATCCTCAGCGCTGCGCGCCTCGTCGGCGTGCCGCTTTTCCTGTGGCTGATCCTCCGGCCCGAGTTCGGCGGGCCCAACAGCGACGCCTGGGCGCTGCTGGTACTGGCGCTGAGCGGTATCAGCGACTATCTCGACGGGAAGCTGGCCCGTCGCTGGAACCAGATCAGCCGTCTCGGCCGGCTTCTCGACCCGGCGGCCGACCGCCTCTACATACTGTCGACTCTTGTCGGTCTCACCTGGCGCGAGATCCTGCCCCTCTGGCTCACCGCGGCCCTTCTGGCGCGAGAGCTGGTCCTGCTGGTGATGGTGGGCATCCTCCGGCGCCATGGCTATCCGCCGCCCCAGGTGAACTTCCTCGGCAAGGCGGCCACCTTCAACCTGATGTATGCCTTCCCGTTGCTCCTTCTGAGTGAGGGAAGTGGCTGGCTTCACACGACCGCTGCTATTTTCGGATGGGCGTTCGCCGGATGGGGTACAACACTCTATTGGTGGGCAGGAGTCCTCTACGTGGTTCAGGTCCGCCGACTCGTCAGGGCGGACACCGCGGCTGACTGAGCGCGCCGTAGCGGCGTCCATAGAGGCCGGGGCCCGTAGCGACTTCACGTGTAAGGGCCATCGGGCGTGCGCGGTCGGCATGACCGTCGTCTCTTCAAGGAGGACGCTTCCGATATGAAGGCCGTCGTGATGGCAGGGGGCGAGGGGACTCGTCTGCGCCCGATGACCTCGACCATGCCCAAACCGCTGCTGCCCGTGGCCAACCGGCCGATCATGGAACATGTGCTGCGGCTGCTCAAGCGGCATGGTCTCAGCGAGACCGTGGTGACAGTCCAGTTCCTCGCCTCCCTCGTCAAGAACTACTTCGGTGACGGCGAGGAGCTCGACATGGAGCTCACGTACGCGAATGAGGAGAAGCCACTCGGCACCGCCGGAAGCGTCAAGAACGCGGAGGAGGCACTCAAGGACGACACCTTCCTGGTGATCTCGGGTGATGCCCTGACGGATTTCGACCTTACGGATCTGATCAATTTCCATAAGGAAAAGGGCGCCCTTGTCACCGTCTGCTTGACCCGCGTTCCCAATCCGCTCGAGTTCGGTATCACCATCGTCGATGAGGGCGGAAAGGTCGAGCGCTTCCTGGAGAAGCCCACCTGGGGCCAGGTCTTCTCGGATACGGTCAACACCGGAATCTATGTCATGGAGCCGGAGGTCTTCGACTATGTCGATCCCGATGTTCCGGTCGACTGGTCCGGAGATGTCTTCCCCCAGCTGATGAAGGAAGGCAAGCCCGTCTTCGGCTATGTCGCCGAGGGCTACTGGGAGGACGTCGGCACCCATGAGAGCTATGTGAAGGCCCAGGCGGACGTTCTCGAGGGCAAGGTCGACGTCGAGCTCGATGGATTCGAGATCTCGCCCGGTGTATGGGTCGCCGAAGGGGCGGAGGTGCATCCGGAGGCCGTGCTCCGCGGTCCGCTCTACATCGGCGACTACGCCAAGGTGGAGGCCGGTGCCGAGATCCGTGAGCACACCGTCGTCGGCTCCAATGTCGTGGTGAAGAGCGGCGCCTTCCTCCACAAGGCGGTGGTGCACGACAACGTGTACGTCGGTCAGCAGAGCAATCTGCGCGGCTGTGTCATCGGCAAGAACACCGACATCATGCGCGCCGCCCGGATCGAGGACGGGGCCGTCATCGGCGATGAGTGCCTGATCGGCGAGGAATCGATCGTCCAGGGCAATGTCCGGGTCTATCCGTTCAAGACCATCGAGGCGGGCGCGTTCGTCAACACCTCGGTGATCTGGGAGTCCCGCGGGCAGGCCCATCTGTTCGGCGCCCGCGGCGTCTCCGGCATCCTCAATGTGGAGATCACCCCGGAGCTCGCGGTGCGGCTCGCCGGGGCGTACGCCACGACCCTCAAGAAGGGCTCCACGGTCACCACTGCGCGTGATCACTCCAGGGGCGCGCGGGCGCTCAAGCGGGCGATGATCTCCGCCTTGCAGACCAGCGCCATCGACGTACGGGACCTGGAGAACGTGCCGCTGCCGGTGGCCCGGCAGCAGACCGCGCGCGGCAGCGCCGGCGGCTTCATGATCCGGACCTCGCCCGGGGTGCCCGACTCGGTCGACATCATGTTCTTCGACGAGCGGGGCGCCGATCTCTCCGCAGGCGGTCAGCGGAAGCTGGACCGGGTGTACGCCCGCCAGGAGTACCGCAGGGCGTTCCCGGGCGAGATCGGTGACCTCAGCTTCCCGTCGAGCGTCTTCGACTCGTACACGGGCTCGCTGCTGCGCGCCGTGGACATCAGCGGCATCGCCGAATCCGGCCTGAAGGTCGTCGTGGACGCCGCCAACGGCAGCGCCGGGCTGGTGCTGCCCAGCCTGCTGGGCCGGCTCGGGGTGGACGCGCTGACCATCAACCCTGGTTTGGACGAGTCGCGTCCGACGGAGACCGCCGACGCCCGCCGGTCGGGGCTGGCCCGGCTCGGCGAGATCGTCGCCTCCGCGCGTGCCGCGTTCGGAGTGCGGTTCGACCCGGTCGGCGAGCGGTTCTCGCTGGTCGACGAGCGCGGCCGGATCGTGGAGGACGACCGGGCGCTGCTGGTGATGCTGGACCTGGTGGCCGCGGAGCGACGGAGCGGGCGGGTGGCGCTTCCGGTGACCACGACCCGTATCGCCGAGCAGGTGGCGGCGTACCACGGCACACAGGTGGAGTGGACGACCACCGCGGCGGACGATCTGACCCGGGTCGCCCGGTCGGAGTCCACCATCTTCGGAGGCGACGGGCGCGGCGGGTTCATCATCCCCGAGTTCAGCAGCGTCTTCGACGGCACGGCGGCCTTCGTCCGGCTGATCGGCCTGGTGGCGCGCACTCAGCTGACGCTGAGTCAGATCGATGCGAGGATTCCGCGGGCGCATGTCCAGCGGCGTGATCTGGCCACCCCCTGGGCGGTCAAGGGCCTGGTCATGCGGCATGTTGTGGAGGCCGCGGGGGACCGTTCCGTGGACACCACCGACGGGGTGCGGGTCGTGGAGACCGACGGGCGGTGGGTCATGGTGCTGCCCGACCCGGCCGAGGCGGTCACCCATCTGTGGGCGGAGGGCCCGGACGACGCGTCCGCGCAGGCCCTGCTGGACGAGTGGTCCAGCGTCGTGGACAGCGCGGGGCGCTGATCCCGGGGCCGCCCGAGCACGTCTGAGCGCGTGGGGCCGCCGTCCCGAGGTCCCGGATCCGGCACGCCGGAGGGGCCATTCGGTGGCGGCGGCCGCCACGTGCGACGATGTGCGGCATGTCGCAGCAGCCCCCCGTTCGGAGCACAGCATCGCCGCGCCCCCGCCCGCGCCTCGACGCGTCCATGTCGCTGCTGACCAATGTGATGGACCACAGCCTTGACGACGGCTACGCCGAGGCCGCCGCGCGGCGCGGGGAGACCGGTCGCTCGGGCCTGCCGCGCACCGTGCGGGCCAAATTGGGGCTGGCCTTCGGTCTCGTCCTGGTCGCGGTCGTCATCACCATCGGGGCCGCCGAGGCGCGGATATCGGCGCCGACGCTGGCCAAGGAGCGGGGAGAACTGATCGACCGCATCGAGACGGGGAACTCGAACGCGGACAAGCTCGCCCGGAGCGTGGATAAGCTCCGTGGCGAGGTCGGGGAGAAGCAGCGGCAGGCACTGGAGAAGCACGGCGGGGCCAAGGCCGATCTGGTGGCGCTGCTCTCGGGGGCCAACGAGGTGACGGGCCCCGGGGTGAAGCTGGTGGTCGACGACGCCAAGGACGCTGCGGGCGGCGGCGGGGGTCCACGGGAGAGCGCCGACTTCTCCGACACCGGTCGGGTGCGCGACCACGACATGCAGCGTGTCGTCAACGGTCTGTGGGAGTCGGGCGCGGAGGCCGTCTCGATCAACGGGCAGCGGCTGACGGCGCTCTCGGCGATCAGGGCAGCGGGAGACGCCATACTGGTCGACAACAAGCCGCTGGCGCCGCCGTATACGGTGCTCGCGGTGGGGGACGGGCAGCGGCTGAGCACCGCTTTCCAGAACAGTGCGGACGGACAGTACCTGCATGTGCTGCAGCAGAACTATGACATCCGTACGAGCATTTCCGCCCAGGACTCGCTCCGGCTTCCGGCCGCGCCGAGCCTGATCGTACGCACCGCGGAACCGATAGCCGGTGGTTCCGGCAAGGGTGACGCCGACACAGGGAAGGGCACATCGTGATCGCCGTATTGGGGCTCATCGTGGGAGTCGTGGTCGGACTTGTGGTCCGACCCGTGGTGCCGACGGTGGTCGAGCCCTATCTGCCGATCGCCGTCGTGGCGGCACTCGACGCGGTCTTCGGGGGCTTCCGGGCGATGCTGGACGGGATCTTCGACGACAAGGTCTTCGTCGTATCGTTCCTGTCCAATGTGGTGGTGGCCGCACTGATCGTCTTCCTCGGTGACAAGCTGGGCGTCGGTGCCCAGCTGTCGACGGGAGTCGTGGTCGTGCTCGGTATCCGGATCTTCTCCAACGCGGCCGCGATCCGCCGCCATGTGTTCCGGGCGTGAGGCCGATGACGACCGACGACACCCCGGAGAAGCCCGAGAGGGCACAGCCGGCCGACAACCGACGGCAGGCCGACACGCCGCGACAGCCTGCCGAAACGCCACGGCAGTCCGCCGACACGCCGCGACAGCGGTCGGCCGACACGCCGCACCAGTCGGCCGACACGCCGCGACCGGCCGAGAGGGACGCGAAGGCCGAGCGGCCGGGGAAGGCCGGACAAGCGGCGAAGGCCGAAACGCCCGAGAAGGCCGCTGAGCCGCCCCGGCGGTCGCCCGAGCCGCCGCGCCGGCCGGAGACGCCCGAGCGGCCCGCGCGCCCCGGGGAGCCCCGGGAGCGGGCCGAGCCGAAGCGGGCCGAGCCCAAGCGGCCGTCGGCGGCCGGACCGCCGGGCCCGGGCACCCCGTCGCCCGCCCGGAAGCCCGAGCGCCGTGACGCGCCCGCGGAGCGGCCGGGCAGGCCTGCCACGCCCCCGCCGGGCGGCTTCAAGGACCTCGCACTCAGGACGCCTCTGCCCAAGGCCGTACTGCCCGAGGCCCTGCCGCCGCAGGCCCAGGGCCGGCCCGTCACGGCGGACACGCCCGGGGCGCGTGCCGAGGGCCCCAG
>NZ_JAAAYH010000529.1:0-5339 GCF_018035285.1 Streptomyces sp. MK37H
GGTGCCCTGCGCGTATCGGACGGCCTGGAGATCAGCGTGGCCCGGCCCCTCTCCGACACCGCTCGCCTGGAGTTGTCTCAGGCGGCAGCACCGCCGGAGGCATGGGAGCGCATCGCCGACATCCCACCCGGCGAGGCCACTCTGACGGTGACGGCTCCGGCGGATGCGGGCAGCCGTGTGCGCCTGGTCGTCGTCGACAGCGACGGCGTACCGAGCTTCGGCAACATCGTGTTCGTCGTCGACCCTGACCGCGCGCTGCGCCGGATAGCCCCAGCCCATTCCCAGACCCCCACGACACGGCCACCAGACCTGTTCGCGGACCCCCGGCTTGCCGAACGGTTTCTGGGCGACCTGGAAACCCTCCGTACGGGACTGACCCCCACCCCAGCGGGCGCATCAGCGATCACCAGCACTGGCGGTACGGTCGCGACAGCCCCGCTGGACGGCGACGAGGACGGCTGGGAGCGTTATCTGGACGAATGCGCCGGGCGCTTCGGGCACCCGCTCACGCGCTTCGCACTGGGGCTCCCCCTGCCCACCGACACCGGCACGCCCTTTCAGGACCTGTTGCCCGTCTCCTGGGACGAGCGGTTCACCGACGACATCGAAGCCGCCCTCGACGAGGACGACGCCGAGGTCGTGGCAGCAGATCACGCCCCCGAGGCAGCTGGTGCCGAAGCGGGCACCGCCACCCTGCCTGACCTCCGACAGGCCGACCAGGAAGTCCGCCGCCGATACCGCCGCTGGGTGGAACGCCTCGTCGCCCTCGCTCCCCACCTCGGCCCTCCGGAACGCATGCTCGTCGTGCGGCTGACCCTGTGGACTGTCGCAGCAGGCGCCTGGCCTCCTGCGCACACCGACTGGCTGCCACTGCTCTCTCGCGCCGTCCGCGCATTGAATCGAAACGATCTCCCCGAACAGATCGAGCCCCAGGTCGGCAGCCTCGCCGCAGTCGCCCTCGCCGTGCTCCGAAGCCACGCCCCACGCTACGAGATCACCCCTGAGACGCTCGCCTTCAACGAGGCTTCCCAGGCAGTCGGCCACCTGCTTCCCGCAGTGGATTCCGCGTACGTCACGGAATACACAGCACTGCTCGACGCAGCCTTTGGCCCGTCTGTCGACCAGGCAGCGGTGCTCGATGTCGCGTCGGACGTCGTCCAGGACGATCCCCTCGCCGACGCCGTATGGTCTCTCACCGAGAAGAACCGCGACGTACACCGCCACGGGAAGTTGCTACTCCACGTCACCGGCCGCTTCAGCAACCCCGCGCTGGTAGCACTCGAAGCGGTGGGCGCCGCCGAGGACGCGCCACTGGTCGGAGCCTGGGCTGGCTCGGACTCCGGCGGGGGAGCCTGGGCGCTGGTCATCTGGTGTCGGCCCGACCTCATCGTGGTCGATGCCCGCCGGCCCACTCCCCTCTGGCGGCACTACCGTCTCACCGGCCTGGTCGGGCCGAGAGCTCTCGCAGCACAGCGCAGCTTCGAATCCGTCGGCTCCGTACCCCATGGTCCCCGCAACCAGCCCTTCGGACTGGCTCACCAGCTCCTGTCGGATCTCCGTCTGGCTGGCCCTCAGCCGCCACGCTGCGAGCCATAGCTCCTGGGCTACTCGGCGTGCCCGTCCCAGGGAGCGCGCCACCGACTATCAGTTGCCGCGCTCATCGGGATCAAGTGACGGGCGATGGCTGGGGCGGGACACGGAGGAGACGGCCAGCGTGATCGACTCACAGCCCGTCAAGGCGGGCTCCGTCATTCACGCCGACAGCCGCGGTTCCACGGCAGCGGATCAACGGGCACTGCCGGTACGTCGTGTGAAACGCTCGGCCTGCTGGTGGAAGGCGTGATCACCGCCGCGGGCACCAACGACACCGCCGCCCAGTCCCTTGGGGCAGTTGTGGTCGCTGAAGGGGTGTCAGTGGTAGACCGTAGTCTCCTCCTCATGCAGCCGCCTCTTGAACGGGAACTCCGGAACGCCCTCGTCCGCAACCTCGAACTGATCGAACCGGGACTGCGGCCCGTGCAGTTCCAGGAGTATCCGCTGCCCAATGCTCACGGCACTCGGGGCAGTATCGACATCCTGGCACGTGACCGGAACCAACTGTGGGTCGTCATTGAGCTGAAGCGGTCCAAGGCCACGTCGCGGCAGGCTCTGCACGAAGTCACGAAGTACACGGAACTCTTGCGCCGGGAGAAGCACCTGGCCGCTGATCGAATCCGCGCCTTGATCGTAGCGACCCCGACTGACTGGGAAGAACTTCTGGTGCCCGTCAGTAACGCAGCTCGGGACTGGAGCCACGATTTGCGGGGGTATCAGCTACACCTGGACAGTAATGGACACCCCAGCCAGGCCAAGCGTGTCAAGCTCCTGCCCCAGGCATTCGAGCACCGAATCACTCCGATCCACACCATGCCGGGCGTTGACGTACTCGTCGTGGCGCGGCAGGCAGACGTACTTGAACTCAAGTCCCTTGGCCCGGCGGTAGCTGCCCAACTTCACGGCCTCGACGGGGCGACCGTCGTAGTGCTCGAGCGGGCATACCGGGAGCCCGGCCTGGGTGAGAAGGCGCTGGTAGTGGCTGATGGCACGCATGGAGGGGCAGAGAACGGCCGCATCGCCGAGGCTGTCGGCCGGGAGGGCGCGAAGCGTGTCGACGAGATCCTGGTCGTGTTCGGCGACGGTGGGCCGTGCCGAGCGCATGACCTTGCCGTCGTAGTAGGTCAGGTCCACGTCGCGTCGGCCCGGCGTGCGCACTCCGTCGATGTCCTCGAACGCGTCGTCGGACACGACGGCGAGAGCCTCCTCCAGGATCTCCTTGGAGTTGCGGTAGTTGGTGCGCAGCACCTGTCCGCGGTCGCCGCGGACATCGATACCGGCGTCGCTCAGCCGGAAGCCGCCGGGATAGACGGCCTGCTGCCCGTCGCCGATGAGGAGCAGGCCGTTGGGGGCGTCGCCGACCAGGGCGTGGAGCAGCCGCACTCCCACCAGTGAGAGGTCCTGGACCTCGTCGACGATCACGGCGGCGTACGAAGGTGCCGCCGGCTCGCCCTTCCGCACCTCGGCGAGGGCGAGGGAGAGGACGTCATTGAAGTCATGCACGCCCTTCTCGATCCGCAACTGCTCGTAAGTCTGGTAGAGGGCCCACACCGCCTCGCGATGGGTACGGCGCAACGCCGCCTTACGGCGGATCCGGCGCAGGGCGGCGTACTCCTCGAAGGAGGTGATGCCACGTCCCTTGATGACATGGTCGATCTCCTCCTTCCAGTAGAGCGGGGCGGGGTCGAGCTCCACGAGTCGACTGCCGCGTCCCACGTGTGTCCAGGCCCGGCTGAACGCGGTCTCGGCCTTGTCCCCGTGCAGGCGCACCTCGACACCGCGCTCGCGGAGGAACTCCTGAGCCCACTGATGCAGGCTGCGGAAGTCCACGCGGGCGGCCACGGCCGGGGACATGGTCTTCAGGAACGTGCTCTGCACGCGCGGAAGGTTGTTGGCATAGGTGACGTACAGGACGCGTCCGCTGGTGCGCTGGGCCAGGTGTGCCGCCCGGTGCAGGCCGACCACCGTCTTGCCCGTGCCCGCGGGGCCGTTGATCCGTGCGGGGCCCGACCAGTTGCGTCGTACGAGTGGCAGCTGAGCGGGGTCGAGGAAGGTCATCCACTGCTCGATGGGAGCCTTCATGGCGTCCGTAAGGGCGGCGTCGCGTAGCCCTTCGACGTCGAACAGCCCGTCGTCCCCCCTGCTCCTGAGGAGCCTGCCCCTGAGGAGCCTGCTTCTGGTGCTTCTGCCCCTGAAGCTCCGATGGCCGCTCGGCCGGCCTCGTGAGTGACGCGCGCTCGTATTCCGGGAAGGCACGCTCCAGAATCTCCCCGATGGCCCGGACCGCCTCCGGCCTCAGGCGCCGAGGCTCGTGGAGCAGCATCGGCCCGACCTCGTGTTCGCCGAGCAGCCGAACCCGACCGCAGGTCGCGTCCACCCGCTGTCCGGCGAACATCATCAGCGGGTGCACAGCCACCGGAGACAGTCCCAACGACGCCACGGCCCCTTCGGCCGTCCTCGTCATCTCCAGGAGCCTGCGCACATGCGAATCGTGGCCCTCTCCGTCGGCGTGCAGCCGTCCGTCGATGATCTGCGGTGAGGCCCGCCAGTCCTTCACGTCCAGGACGAAGACACCGCCCGGCCCGACGAGCAGCATGTCCGCGTTGGCCGTACGGGTGCCGGGCCGGCGCCGGGCCGCCAGTAGCCGCCAGCCGCGTTCGGTGAGGACCAGAAGCTGCGCCGCGACCCGGCGCTCGCCCTCGCTCGCCGTCTCCCAGTGGCGAGTCTCCTGCCGGGCGGCCTGCCATTGCTCGCGCAACAGCCGCTCCTGCCGCCTCGCCTCCTGCGCGCGCCGCGACGCCGATGTAGCGATCAGGTCAACTCGTCGGTGCGGCACCGGGGATCGAGCGGTGGCCGAGTCTTCTCACCAAACTGGCTGGTCAATCACGCGGTCAGGCGCAGCGCGGCTTCCGCGTTGGCCAGCATTCGGGCGATGGCGATGGGGAGATGCCGGAATTCCTCCATCACGACGTCGTACGGCTCAACGCGGTGGGGCGCTCCGTCGAGCCCCTCGGCCTCGATGAGGTAGCGGTAACCGACCGGTGAGCTGGGGTCGGCGGCCTTCTTCCAGGCGGCTCCGTGGCGACGTACCAGCACATCGCCCAGGTAGGACGTCAGGTCCGTGTGCAGCGTGATCCAGTCCGACTGCTCGAACTCGCCGAGTGGGAGCCGGTCCACGTAGTTCTGGAGGCCGGGCATGAGCGCCAGAGGGTCTTCCGCGTACCGCTCGGGCGCGACCCCGAGCATCGTGGCGAGGCCGATGGCGTTGCGGTGTGCGCCCTCCGTCCAGGCGAGAGCCTCCGCGGCCGCCCCGTCCGGCGTCGTGTTCCGCATCCGCCCAGTATTCCAGCCACCCCGGCCGGACGGGACGCCTATTCGGCCGCGCCGGTCCACCCCTGGCGGCGGAGGACGGCAGGGATGTCGGGGGCCTGGTAGTGGGTGCCCTTGAGGACCTTGCCGTCGGCGCGGAGGGTGGGGCGGCCGTCGGGGCCGAGTTTGGTCATATTGGCCCGGTGGATCTCGGCGATCACCTCGTCGAGGTCGATGCCGTGGACCAGGGCGGTGCCGTAGGCGACGTAGACGACGTCGGCCAGTTCGTGGGCGAGGTGGTCGAGGGTGCCGTGGGCGCTCGCTTCGGCCACTTCGGCGCACTCCTCGGCCAGGAGGTCCTGGCGGTGGGCGGCGAGTTCCGATGAGACCTCGGTGGGGGTCTTACGGGCGTCGAGGCCGAAGGCCAGGTGGAATTC
>NZ_JAAAYH010000053.1:0-33189 GCF_018035285.1 Streptomyces sp. MK37H
TGCTGCGGCTCTCCGATCTCATCCAGGAACGCAGCCGTAAGAACGGCACCCTGGACGACAGCACCGCCAAAATACGCTCCGAGGTCGACGCCCTCGCCCGGCGGGACAACGGCAGCACCCAGGCCGAGCGCCGCAAGCTGGCCGAGCTGGAGGAGACCGCGGGCACCAAGAAGCTCACTGGCCCCGGGCTCACCGTGACCCTCACCGACGCCCCGCCGAACGCCACCCCGCAGATCCCCGGCGTCCCGGATCCCCAGCCCAACGATCTCGTCATCCACCAGCAGGATCTCCAGGCCGTGGTCAACGCGCTGTGGCAGGGCGGTGCCGAGGGGATCAAGGTCATGGACCAGCGGCTGATCTCCACCAGCGCGGTGCGCTGCGTCGGCAACACCCTGATCCTGCAGGGCCAGGTCTACTCGCCGCCCTACAAGGTCACCGCCGTGGGTGACCGGGACAAGCTGGGTGCCGCCCTCGCCGCCTCGCCCGCGATCCAGAACTACCGCAGCTATGTCGACGCGTACGGCCTCGGCTGGAAAGTCGACCAGCACGACACGGTGACTCTTCCCGGCTACTCCGGCACAGTGGATCTGCACCAGGCACAGCCCATCGGATAGCACCGGCGAACCGGCGCGCGGCGCCGGGTCAGCGGGGCGGACAGTGGGGGCCGATGAGAACGCGGCTGATCGTCAGGACGCTCAGTGAGATCTGCGTCACCGCCGGAGCCTTGATCATCCTTTTGGTGGTCTACGTCCTGTACTGGACCTCCGTACGGGCCGACCGCGCCATGGACGGCGAGATCGACCACCTCCAGGACCGCTGGGCCACCGGCACGGTCAGCGCCGGTGCCGAGCCCTCGCCGAAGCCCCGCCGCTACGAGCCCGGCGCCTCCTTCTCGATCATGTACATCCCGCGCTTCGGCGCCGACTGGGCCAAGCCCGTCCTCGAGGGCACCGCCACCGGCACCCTGAAGAAGGGGCTCGGCCACTACTCCCGCACCGCCCGCCTCGGCGCCCTCGGCAACTTCGCCGTCGCCGGGCACCGCCGCACCTACGGCGACCCCTTCAAGGACTTCCCCGAGCTGCGCCCCGGCGACGCGGTGGTGCTGACCGACGGCACCACCTGGTTCACCTACCGCGTCGACCGGCGGCCCTATCGCACCCTGCCGACCGACACCGGGGTGATCGATCCGGTGCCGCGCGCGTCCGGCTTCCGGCGCCCCGGCCGCTATCTCACGCTGACGACCTGCGAGCCGGAGTGGGGCCACAGCCACCGGCTGATCACCTGGGCACACCTCGACGCGACCCAATCCGTAGCCCAAGGCAAGCCCAAGGCTTTGTACAGCTGACCCTCCGGCCCCACCCCTCGCCCCTTACTCTGGTGCTGCACTCCGGTGCTGCAATCGACTTCGTCATCGGTGAGTAGGGATGGCATGTACGGCTGGATCTGGCGGCATCTGCCGGGTAACGCATGGGTGCGGGCACTGATTTCGCTCGTGCTGGTGCTGGCGATCGTCTTCGTGCTCTTCCAGTACGTCTTCCCCTGGGCGGAGCCCCTGCTGCCGTTCAATGACGTGACGGTCGACCAGGGAATGGCGGGTCCGCGATGAGCGCGCGCATCCTGGTCGTCGACAACTACGACAGCTTCGTCTTCAACCTCGTCCAGTACCTCTACCAGCTCGGCGCCGAGTGCGAGGTGGTGCGGAACGACGAGGTCTCCCTCGGCCACGCCCAGGACGGCTTCGACGGGGTCCTGCTGTCCCCCGGGCCCGGCACCCCGGAGGAGGCCGGAGTCTGCGTCGACATGGTGCGGCACTGCGCGGGCACCGGCGTACCGGTGTTCGGCGTCTGCCTGGGGATGCAGTCCATGGCCGTCGCGTACGGCGGCGTCGTCGGACGGGCCCCGGAGCTGCTGCACGGCAAGACCTCGCTGGTGACCCACGAGGGAGCCGGCGTCTTCAGCGGGCTGCCCACCCCCTTCACCGCCACCCGCTATCACTCGCTGGCCGTGGAACGGGGGACGGTGCCCCCCGAGCTGGAGATCACGGCCTGGACGGAGACCGGCATCGCCATGGGTCTGCGCCACCGTGAACTGCGGGTCGAGGGCGTCCAGTTCCACCCCGAGTCGGTCCTCACCGAATGGGGCCACCGGATGCTCGCCAACTGGCTGGTGGAGTGCGGGGACACGGATGCCGTGGGGCGGTCCGCGGGGCTCGCCCCGGTGGTCGGGGCGGTCGGCGGTAAGGCCGGCGAGTGACCGGACCGCGCCCCGAGCGCGAGGGCGCCTCCCAGGGCGCCCGGGAGCCTGCCCCGTACGCGCCTTACGGGTCTCATGAGCAGCCTGCCGCCCCCGCCGCCCCTGGCGCGCACGGCGCCCCTGGCGCGCACGGCGCCCATGGGGACCCGGACGCGTTCCCGGCGACTGCGGAGGGTCTGCGGGACCCGCTGACCGACCCGCTGCCGGACTCCGCCCCGGCCGGGCCCACGGGGCGCGCCGTGGGCACCGCGTCGCTCTCCGTGCCGCCGCCCACCGGTCGCAGGCGGCGCGCCCGCCCGACCTCCTCCGCGGAGCCGGAGCAGGCCGCTGAGCCGGCCGGGCCGCCCACGGGGCGTCGCCGCGCTCGTACGGCCGCCTCGGGGGAGGAGGCCGCTGAGCCGGCCGGGCCGCCCACGGGGCGCAGACGCGCCCGTACGGCCCCCTCGGGGTCGGAGGAGGCCGCTGAGGCGGTCGGGCCGCCCACGGGGCGCAGACGCGCCCGTACGGCCCCCACGGGGCCCTCAGGGACCGCACACGCCGCCCAGACGCCGACGCCCACCCGCGCCCCGGGGCCGTCCCCACGGTCCGCCGAGGCCTCCGCACGCGCCCCGGAGGCCGCCGAGACGGCCGTCCTGCCCCCGGTGCCGCCCCGGGGCGACGACGAGACGGTCGCCCTGCGCGCCGTGGAGGCACCGCCCGCCGACCGGACCATGTTGCTGCGCAAGGTCGAGGCGGACCGGGACGGCGATCCCGAGCCCGCGCCCGGCGGCCGGGCCGCCCGCCGTAAGGCCGCCCAGGGGGCCGGGAAGCGCGCCGGAAAACATGGCTCCCGCGCCCGGCGCGGCTCGGCGGAAGCGGGCGCCACACTGGACGCGGAGGGCGCGGGGAGCGCCGGGGACGCACGGCCCCGCACCCGTATGGAGGCCAGGCGCGCCGCGCGGGCGCGCAAGGACAGCCCCGGGGTGGTGGCGAGCCGGGTGGTCGGCGAGCTGTTCATCACGCTCGGCGTGGTGATGCTGCTCTTCGTCACCTATCAGTTGTGGTGGACGAACATCCTTGCCCATCAGCAGGCCAACGGCGCCGCCAACAACCTGCAGAAGAAGTGGGACGAGAGCGGCGACGAGCGGGACCCGGGCACCTTCTCCCCCGGACAGGGGTTCGCGATCATCTACATCCCCAAGCTGGATGTGAAGGCCCCGATCGCGGAGGGCATCGACAAGCACAAGGTCCTCGACCGCGGCATGGTCGGCCACTACGGCAAGAGCCCGCTGAAGACCGCCATGCCGTGGGACAAGAAGGGCAACTTCGCGCTCGCCGGGCACCGCAACACCCATGGCGAGCCGTTCCGCTACATCAACCGCCTCAAGCCCGGCGACGAGATCGTCGTCGAGACGCAGAGCCGGTACTACACCTATGCGATGAGCAGCATCCTGCCGCAGACATCGCCGTCCAACACGGGCGTCATCAAGCCGGTGCCGCCCGGCTCCGGCTTCACCGAACCGGGGCGGTACATCACGCTGACCACCTGCACCCCGGAGTTCACCAGCACCTACCGGATGATCGTCTGGGGCAAGATGGTCGAGGAGCGGCCGCGTAGCGAGGGAAAGCCGGACGCGCTGGTGGAATGAGCGGGAACAGCCGGGAAACCAGAAAAAGGGGTACGACGCGGTGGCACGGACCGACCACGACGAGCGGCAGGACCGGCATCCCGGCCCGCCCGCAACGCCCAGCCGCCGTCCCGGCCGTGGACGGGTGGCCGCGGCCATCGCCGTCTTCGGCGAGCTGCTGATCACCGCGGGGCTGATCCTGGCCCTGTTCGTCGTCTACTCGCTGTGGTGGACCAACGTCCTGGCCGACCGTGAGGCGAAGAAGCAGGGCGACCGGGTGCGCAAGCACTGGGCACAGCAGGGGCCGGGCAAGCTGGACACCAAGAGCGGCATCGGCTTCCTGCACGTGCCGTCCATGCACAACGGCGAGGTGCTGGTCAAGAAGGGCACCAGCACCGAGACCCTCAACGACGGCGTCGCCGGCTACTACACCAAGCCGGTCAAGTCCGCGATGCCGTGGGCCAAGAAGGGCAACTTCAGCCTGGCCGCGCACCGGGACGGGCACGGCGCGAAGTTCCACAACATCGACAAGGTCCACGAGGGCGACCCGGTGGTCTTCGAGACCCGCGACACCTGGTACGTCTACAAGGTCTACGCGACGCTGCCGGAGACCTCGAAGTACAACGTGGACGTGCTGGACGCGGTCCCGAAGGAGTCGGGCCGGAAGCGGCCGGGCCGCTACATCACGCTGTCGACCTGCACCCCCGTCTACACCTCCCGCCACCGCTACATCGTGTGGGGCGAACTGGAGCGCACCGAGAAGGTCGACGCGGACCGCACGCCCCCCGAGGAACTGCGCTAGCCCCCGGCAGGCCCGGAGCACGGAGAAGCCCCCGGCACCCTCTCAGGGTGCCGGGGGCTTCCCGTGTCACGGTGCCCGGAGGCCGGCTAGAAGCCGTTCTGGCCGCCGAAGATGCCTCCGCCGTTGTCACCGCCGCCGTCTCCGCCGTTGCCACCCTGCCCGGCGACCGTGACGAGGTTCACGGACTGGCCCTTGGGCACCTGGGTGCCCGCGCCGGGCTGGCTGGCCACCACGGTGGCGTTGTCGTCCTGCGGACCGGCGATGTTGCCCACGTTGAGGCCCAGGTCCTGGAGCGCCTTCTTGGCGTCCTTGAGCTTCTGGCCGCCCAGGTTGGGAACCGGCACGTTCTCGTCCTGCGCGGGCTCCTTGGCGACGGTCAGCGTGACCGTCGAACCGGGCAGGACCTCCTGGCCGCCCTTGGGCGTCTGGTCGGTGACCGTGCCGGCCTCGACGTCGCCGTTCTCGACCTCCTGGGTCTGGACCTTGAGGCCCTTGCCCTGGAGCGACTTCGTGGCGTCCTCGACCTTCTGCGTGGTCACGTCCGGGACGACGACCTTCTGCTGGGCCTCGGCGACGGTCAGGGTGATCGTGGCGCCCTTCGCGACCTTCTTGCCGCCCTTCGGGTCCTGGTCGATCACCTTGCCGGCGGTCTGGTCCGACTGCTCGGTCTTCTGCTCGACGTTGAAGCCCTTGGCCTCGAGCTGTTGCTTGGCCGATTCGTACTGCACGTTCAGGACGTCGGGAACCTCGACCCTGGCCGCGGGCTTGGGGCCCTTGGACATGGTCAGTTCGACCGTGCCGTACCGCTTGACCTCGTCGCCGCCCTTGGGGGTCTGCTCACAGACGGTGTTCTTGTCCGCGTTCTCGCAGAACTTGGAGCCGACGTTCTTGACCTTGAAGTCGCCGTTCTCCCCTTGGCTCTTGGCGTCCTCGAGCGTCTTGCCGACGAGATTGGGGACCGGGACCATGCCGTCGTTCTTACCGCCGGCGAACAGCGACTTCCCGATGAAGATCGCACCGACCAGCACCAGTATCCCGGCGATGATCAGCAGGATCGTGGAGAGGTTGCTCTTCTTGTCGGGGCCCCCGCGCCCCCGCCCGCGGTCCGGCCGCTCGTCGTAGCCGAAGCCGCCGTCGTCCTCGCGCATCGGCGGGAGCATCGAGGTCTGCGCCCCGGCGCCGGAGTTCTGCGGCCGCAGCATCGCGGTGGGCTGGTCGTCGGAGCCGTAGCCGACCGCGCCCAGGGCGGCGGTGGCGGCCACCGGCTGGCCCTCCAGGGCCGCCTCGATGTCGGCGCGCATCTCGTCGGCCGACTGGTAGCGGTAGTCGGGGTCCTTGACCAGCGCCCGCAGGACGATGGCGTCCATCTCCGGGGTGATCTCGGGGTCGTACGTGCTCGGCGGCTGCGGTTCCTCCCGCACATGCTGATAGGCGACGGCCACCGGGGAGTCGCCCACGAACGGCGGCCTTACGGTCAGCAGTTCGTAGAGCAGACAGCCGGTGGAGTACAGGTCGCTGCGCGCGTCGACGGTCTCGCCCTTGGCCTGCTCGGGGGAGAGGTACTGGGCGGTGCCGATGACGGCGGCCGTCTGCGTCATGGTCATACCGGCATCGCCCATGGCCCGGGCGATGCCGAAGTCCATCACCTTGACCTGGCCGTCCCGCGTGAGCATGACGTTGGCAGGCTTGATGTCCCGGTGGACGATGTTGTTGCGGTGTGAGTACTCGAGGGCCTGGAGGATGCCGGTGGTCATCTCCAGCGAGCGCTCGGGGAGCAGCTTTCTGCCCGAGTGAAGGAGCTCACGCAGCGTGGAACCGTCGACGTACTCCATCACGATGTACGGGATCGAGACGCCGTCGACGTAGTCCTCGCCGGTGTCGTAGACCGCGACGATCGCGGGATGGTTGAGCGAGGCGGCCGACTGGGCCTCTCGGCGGAACCGAGCCTGGAAGGACGGGTCACGGGCGAGGTCAGCCCGGAGCGTCTTCACAGCGACAGTACGGCCGAGGCGGGTGTCGTGCGCGAGGTAGACCTCCGCCATGCCACCGCGGCCGAGCACTGAGCCCAGCTCATACCGGCCGCCGAGGCGACGCGGCTCTTCCATAGCTACTCCAGCCCTCTTCCGTGGTTCCCGGCCGCACCTGTGGGCCGGCGAAGTGCTGCTCGCGCATACCGTACCCGGCACGTCTTACGGGACCCGGCCTCAGTGGCTATCTGATACCGGACCGGTACGGCGACGTGCGGGATTGGCATCCGGACGTGACGGGGGTCACTTGTCGCGCTCGGTTTCCAGTACGGCCTGCATCACGCTCTTGGCGATCGGCGCGGCCAGCTTGCCACCGGCGATGTCGCCGCGGAGGGTGTTGGACCCTTCGATGACGACCGCGACCGCGACCGGCGAGCCGTCGTCGCCCTTGGCGTAGGAGATGAACCACGCGTAGGGGTTCTTGCTGTTGGCCACGCCGTGCTGCGCGGTACCGGTCTTGCCACCGACCGTGACGCCCGGGATCTGGGCGCTGGTGCCGGTGCCCTCCTTGACCACGGTCTCCATCATGCTCTGGAGCTTCTGGGCGTTCTCCGAGCTGAGCGGCTGGCTCATCTGCTCCGGGTCGGTCTGCTCGATGGTGTTGAGGTTGGGGGCGCGCAGCGAGTCGACCATGTAAGGCTTCATCAGCTTGCCGTCGTTGGCGACCGCGGAGGCGATCATCGCCATCTGGAGCGGGGTGGCCCGGTTGTCGAACTGGCCGATGGACGACATCGCGTTGCCCGGCCGGTCCATGTCCTCGGGGTAGACGCTGGCGTAAGCGCGGACGGGGGTGTCGACCGTCTCGTTGAAGCCGAACTTCTCGGCCTGCTCCCGCATCTTCTCCTTGCCGAGGTCGTCACCGAGCTTGCCGAAGACCGTGTTGCAGGAGTAGCGGAGTGCCTGCCGCAGCGAGGCGTTCTTGCAGGGGATGTTCCCCTCGTTGGGCAGGGGCTGGGTGGACAGCGGGAGCTTCCAGGGGTCCGGCGAGTTGGTCGGCGCGTCGATGTCGGTGTACTTGCCGTTCTCCAGCGCGGCCGCGGCGGTGACGACCTTGAAGGTCGAGCCGGGCGGGTAGGTCTGACGGAGCGCCCGGTTGAGCATCGGGTTGTCCTTGTCCGTCTTCGGCTGGAGCCCGAGCCACGCCTCCTTGTCCTTGGAGGTGGCGCCCGCGATCTTCGACGGGTCGTAGCTCGGCGTGGAGGCGAGGGCGAGGATCTTGCCGGTGCGCGGGTCGAGCGCGGCGACGGCGCCCTTCTTGTCACCGAGGCCCTTGAACGCGGCCTCCTGGGCCTTGCGGTTCAGGGTGGTGATGACGTCGCCGCCCTTCTGCTTCTTGCCGGTGATCATGTCGATCGTCCGGTTGAAGAAGAGGCGGTCGTCGTTGCCCGTAAGGATGCCGTCCTCGATCTTCTCGATCTGGTTGGCGTCGTACGCCTGCGAGGCGTACCCCGTGACCGGCGCCCACATGGGGCCGTCCTTGTAGGTGCGCTTGTACTTGAAGTCGATGCCGTTGGTCTCGGCGGATCCGGTGATCGGCTGGCCGTCGACGATGATGTTGCCGCGTGGCTGGCTGTAACGGGCGATCAGAACCCGGTGGTTTCCGTCGTGGTTCTTCAGCTCGTCGGCCTGGACGTACTGGATCCAGTTGTCCCGCACCAGCAGGGCGAGGACGAGGAGTCCGCAGAAGATCGCGATTCGGCGCAGGGGCTTGTTCACGGTCGGACCACCTGGGTCATCTCGGCGTCTGTGGTGGGAGCGGGCGTCGGCGCCGGGCGGCGCGCGGTGTCGCTGACCTTGATCAGGATGGCGACGAGCGCCCAGTTGGCGATGACGGACGAACCACCCTGCGCGATGAACGGCATGGTCATACCGGTCAGCGGGATGAGGCCCATCACACCGCCCGCCACGACGAAGACCTGGATGGCGAAGGCCGCGGAGAGGCCGATGGCCAGCAGCTTGCCGAACGGGTCACGGGCGGCGAGGGCGGTGCGCACACCGCGCTCCACGATCAGGCCGTAGAGCAGCAGGAGCCCCATGGTGCCCGCGAGCCCGAGCTCCTCGCCGACAGTGGCCAGGATGAAGTCGGAGTTGGCGGCGAAGCCGATGAGGTCGGAGTTGCCCTGGCCGAGGCCGGTGCCGAAGACGCCACCGGAGCCGAAGGCCATCAGTGCCTGGGCGATCTGGTCACTGCCTCCGTTCTTGGCCACCTCGAAGGGCTGGAGCCAGGCGTCCACACGCGACTGGACGTGCGGTTCGAAGGTGGCGACGCCGACCGCGCCGGCCGCGGACATCAGCAGACCGAAGACGATCCAGCTGGTGCGCTCGGTGGCGACGTACAGCATCACGACGAAGAGGCCGAAGAACAGCAGCGAGGTGCCCAGGTCGGTCTCGAAGACCAGGATGAGGATGCTCATCCCCCAGACCACCAGGATCGGGCCGAGGTCGCGGCCGCGCGGCAGGTACAGCCCCATGAAACGGCGGCTGGCCAGGGCGAGCGCGTCCCGCTTGACCATCAGATAGCCGGAGAAGAACACGGCGATGATGATCTTGGCGAACTCACCGGGCTGGATGGAGAAGCTGCCGACGGTGATCCAGATGCGGGCGCCGAAACGCGCCGGGAAGAACATCGGAAGGATCAGCAGGATCAGCGCCGCCACCATGGAGATGTAGGTGTAGCGCTGGAGGAGGCGGTGGTCCTTGAGCAGGATCAGGACGCCGACGAAGAGGGCGACGCCCAGTGCCGAGTAGATCAGCTGGTTGGGGGCCGAGGGCGCGAAGGCCAGCCCGGCGTCCTTCGCCCGCTGGGCCAGCCGCCTGGACTGGTCCAGCCGCCAGATGAGCACCAGCCCCAGCCCGTTGAGGAGCGTGGCGATCGGCAGCAGCAGCGGGTCCGCGTACGGGGCGAACTTCCGGACCACCAGATGGCCGACGCCGGCCAGCAGACCGAGCCCGAGGCCGTAGCTGAGCATGCCGGAGGGCATCTCGTCGCTGAGCGCCAGGCCCGCGTTGGCGTAGGCGAAGACCGGAATGATCACCGCGAAGACGAGCATGGCCAGCTCGGTGTTCCGCCTGCTCGGCGGCCCGGCCGTACTGATCGTCGTCGTGTTGGTCGTACTACTGCTCATGGGTGGACGGCCCCTTACGGCTTCACTGCTGGGTGCTGCTGCACTGCGGGACCAACTTCTTCTCCTCCTCCGAGAGGGTGGGGCCGGGCTTCGGAGTGGGAGACGTCGTCGGCGTGGGCTTGGTGGTGGCCTTGGCGGCTTGCGCCCCGAGCTGGTTCTCGTTCTTCTGGTCCCCGGGCTTGCCACTGCTGCTCTGGGACGGGTCGGCGCTGTTGGACGCACCGCCACTGGGCGCCTTGTCGCCCTTGCCCTTGTCGCCGCCGGTGAGGTCCTTCTGGCTCTCCTCGGCCTTCTCCTGGGCATCGGCCTTCTTGCAGGCGCTGGCGAGGGTGGCGAGGTCCTTGGTCTTGTCCTGGGCCTGGCCCAGTCCGCTGACCGTGATCGTGTCCTCCACACGGCCGCGCTGGTCGGCCGGGAGGTACTTGAGTTCGATCTCGCGGTGGTCCTCATGGACCTTGTTGAGCTTGATCCAGGCCAGATCCTGGCTGATGCCCTGGTAGATCGCGACATGGTCGCCGTTGGAGCCCACGTAGTACTGCGTCTGGGTCCAGCGATAGCCGCCGTAGAGGCCGCCACCGATCACGGCGAGGCCGAGCACGATGAAGAGCGACCGCTTGGCCCATGTCTTGCGGCCGCTCTTCTTGGTGAAGTCGCCGTCGGCGTAGTCGCCGTAACTACCCTGCGGCATACCGCCGATGGCCGGATCGCCGCTGCCGGGCGGTCCGAAGCCGCCGTGCGCGTCGCCCTGCTGCGGCGGTACGGACCGGCCGAGCTCGGCGGCCCGGCCCGCGGGGGTGTGCGCGGCGCCGCCGTCCCCGAGCGGGACCTGGTTCTCGGCGACCGCGCCCACGATCACGGGGGTGTCGTTGAGCTGGGCGGCGAGGGTGTCGGCGCCGTCGACGTCCAGGACGTCGGCGACGATGCAGGTGATGTTGTCGGGGCCGCCGCCGCGCAGCGCGAGCTGGATCAGCTCCTGCACGGTCTCATGGGGGCCCTGGTAGCTGGCGAGGGTGTCCTCGAGGGTCTGGTGACTCACGACGCCGGACAGGCCGTCGGAGCAGATCAGATAGCGGTCACCGGCCCGGACCTCGCGGATGGACAGATCGGGCTCCACATGGTCGCCGCTGCCCAGCGCGCGCATCAGCAGGGAGCGCTGCGGGTGGGTGCCCGCCTCCTCCTCGGTGATCCGGCCCTCGTCGACCAGGCGCTGCACCCAGGTGTGGTCCTGGGTGATCTGGGTGAGCACCCCGTCGCGCAGCAGATACGCGCGCGAGTCGCCGACGTGCACCAGACCGAGCCGCTGGCCGGTCCATAGCAGGGCGGTGAGCGTGGTGCCCATGCCCTCCAGCTGCGGGTCCTCCTCGACCATGACGCGCAGCTGGTCATTGGCCCGCTGCACGGCACTGCCGAGGGACGTCAGGATGTCCGAGCCCGGGACGTCGTCGTCGAGCTGGACGAGGGTGGAGATCACCTCGGAGCTGGCGACCTCGCCGGCGGCCTGGCCACCCATGCCGTCGGCGATCGCGAGCAGCCGGGGACCGGCGTAGCCGGAGTCCTCGTTGCCCTCCCGGATCATGCCCTTGTGAGATCCGGCCGCGAAACGCAGTGACAGACTCATGCGCACCTCGCCCGTCGGCTCCGGGTACAGCCCCTTGCCAACCACGCTGCCCACCCTCCGGTCGTCATGGTCCTACTACTTCCGCAGCTCGATGACGGTCTTGCCGATACGAATCGGCGCACCCAGCGGAATCGGTGTCGGTGTGGTGAGTCGGGTCCTGTCGAGATAGGTGCCGTTGGTGGACCCGAGATCCTCGACGATCCACTGGCCGTCACGGTCCGGGTAGATCCTGGCATGCCGGCTGGAGGCGTAGTCGTCGTCCAGCACGATTGTTGAATCGTGCGCACGGCCGAGGGTGATGGTCTGCCCCTGCAGGGCGACCGTGGTGCCGGTGAGCGTGCCCTCGGAGACCACCAGCTTGGTGGGGGCACCGCGGCGGCCGCGGCCCCCGGACTGCTGGCGCTGCTGCGGCGGCGCGCTCTGCTGCCGCTGCTGCTGCTGCGCTTGCGGCCGGTCGGGGGCGCCGCGCCGCGCCGAACCGCGCTGGGTCACGCGGGTCCCGAACAGGTCGCTGCGGATGACCTGGACGGCCACGATGACGAACAGCCACAGTACGGCGAGGAAACCCAACCGCATGACCGTGAGGGTCAGCTCTGACATTGCCCCCGCTTCACCCTTCGGCTTGCCGGTAAACGATGGTGGTGCTGCCCACGACGATCCGCGAGCCGTCGCGGAGCGTAGCGCGCGTGGTGTGCTGTCCGTCCACCACGATGCCGTTCGTCGACCCGAGATCCTGGATGGTCGGTGGGGTTCCGACCCGGATCTCGCAGTGTCTGCGGGAGACACCGGGATCGTCGATCCGCACGTCAGCATCGGTGGAGCGGCCCAGAACGAGCGTGGGCCGGGAGATCTGGTGGCGGGTGCCGTTGATCTCGATCCAGCGGCGGGTCTGGCCCTGCGGCTGGGCTCCGACGCCGGTCGCCGCTCCGCCGCTGCGGGGCGCCGGACGGGCGCCGGGGGGCGCGGACGGCATCGGCGGGGCACCGGCGGGCTGGGCGGGGTAGCCGTAACCGCCGGGGCGCTGCTGCGGGGCCGCTCCGGCGCCGGCGCGGCCCGCCGCCTGCTGTGGGCTTTCCGGGCTCTGGGACTCGCTGGAGGCCAGGGTCCGGCTGCGCACCCGGTACAGGCCGGTGTCGAGGTCCTCGGCCTTCTGCAGATGCACCTTGATGGCGCCCATGAAGGTGTATCGCTGCTGCTTGGCGTAGTCGCGGACCATACCGGCCAGCTCGTCGCCGAGCTGTCCGGAATACGGGCTGAGCCGCTCGTAGTCGGGCGCGCTGAGCTCGACGATGAAGTCGTTGGGGACGACCGTCCGGTCGCGGTTCCAGATCGTGGCGTTGTTGTCGCACTCGCGCTGGAGCGCGCCGGCGATCTCGACCGGCTGGACCTCGGACTTGAACACCTTGGCGAAGGTGCCGTTCACGAGGCCCTCGAGACGCTGCTCGAAGCGTTTCAGTACTCCCACCGGGCACCTCCTTCCTCAGTCGTGCTCTGGGTCGTCCTGGTACTGCTTACTGATCGTATCCACGCGTCGGGAAATCGGGTGGTTCCCCTTCCTGGCCCTGCGGAGCAGTGTCACCTCTCACAGGGATCGTAGAGGTGCCCTGACGACAGTGTCCCGCAACCGTGACGCTCTACGGACGGGTGGGGGCGGAGGCCTCGGTAACGGGTGTGAATGCACCCCGAGGGGCGTGCTAGTGTTCTGGATGTCGGAAGGCGCTCCGCACGAACCGGACGGATCAAGAAGATCGGGCCGGGGAGCGGGAAGAGTGGCCGGACGGCAGCACCCATGCGCGGGTGGCGGAATAGGCAGACGCGCTGGATTCAGGTTCCAGTGCCCGAAAGGGCGTGGGGGTTCAACTCCCCCCTCGCGCACCAGTCGGAGCGGGTCTCTCCGGAGTGACGAAAGTCGCTCGGAGGGGCCCGTTTCGCGTTTGTGGCAGGGGTCTTCCAGGCTTCCTGGGAAACAGGCTTCCTGAGAAAGCGGCAGGGGCCTCCCGGGGAAGAGGAGGCCCCTGCGGCCTGATGTCCGGCGTGACCTGATCTCCGGTGGGACCGGATCAGTCGGGTCGGGCCGATCGGTCGGATCAGGCGGCGGCGAAGCGCGTGGCGAGCTCCTTGGCCTTGGCCGCGGCGTCCTCATGGGCCTTTGCCTTGGAGGCGTCCGAGAGCTCGACCAGGTCGGCCATGGCCGGATTGCTGCGGGCCAACGTGAGTTCGGGCACAACGAAGGTGACATCGAGGCCGAGGCCGTCGCCCAGGGCCTTCCCGAGGTAGTTCGTCACGAACTCGAAGCTCTCCCGCGGGGTGCCCGGGCCGTAACCGCCGCCGCGGCTGGCGACGACGATCGTCGGGGTACCCGAGGTGGTGGTCTCCTCGGCGCCCGCGGTGCGGCCCATGATGATCACGTGGTCCAGCCACGCCTTGAGGGTGGAGGGAATCGTGAAGTTGTACATCGGGGCGCCGATCAGGACCACGTCGGCCTGCTCGAGCTCGCCGGCAAGGGTCTCCCGCAGGGCGAAGGCGGCGTGCTGCTCGGGGGAGCGCTGGTCGGGAGCGGCGAAACCGGCGGCGGCCGCGAGGCCGTCCAGGTGCGGCAGCGGCTCGGCGGCCAGGTCGCGATAGAGCACCGTGCCGTTCGGGTGCTGGGCTTCCCATTCCTTGCGGAAGGTGGCCGTGACCGAGCGGGAAGCGGAGGCTTCGCCGGGGAAGACGGAGGTGTCGATGTGCAGAAGAGTCGGCATGGATGCCTCCAATGACAAGGCTCGGGAAGGAGCCAGTAATACCTACGTACCTACAGAAGGCACAGTAGCTTACTTTTTCGTAGTCCCGAACCAGAACGCAGTAGTCTGTATTCCATGGCGAAGGATCGTGGGGACCACAACGAGCAGGCCTGCAAGCAGGTCGACGGCGAGATGACACGGTTCTTCGAGCTGTTCGGCAAGCGATGGACGGGGCTGATCGTGGCCGTGCTGACGGAGCAGGGGGCGTACTTCGCCGACCTGCGGCGGGCCATCCCGGGGATCAGCGAGCGAATGCTGTCGGACCGGCTCACCGAGCTCACCACGGCGGGCCTGGTGGTGCGGGAGGTCGACGCCGGGCCGCCGCTGCGGGTGGCCTACCGGCTGACGGACGCGGGGAAGGCGCTGGAGCCCGCGCTGAAGGAGCTGTCGCGGTGGGCGGAGAACCACCTGCCCTCGGGCGGCGAGGACTGCCCGAAGCAGTTCCGGGGCTGAGCCGGGTCACTTTCTGATCCGAGGGCCTGCCTTCCTGGGTCCTGCCCTCCGATCTGGGGACCCGCCTTCCGATCTGGGGACCCGCCTTCTGATCTGGGGTTTCGTCATGATCGTCAAGGTTTTCCACAGGCTCTGACGAGGTGGGTCGACAGGGGGTACGGTCGGCTCAGTCGATTCAGTCGATGTCGTGTGCGAGAAGGGCGGGGGCGCGATGACGGACGACCGGAGCGTTGAGGGCGACGGCAGCGGCGAGGGCGGCCGAGCCGGAGCGAACGGCCGAGGCGACGGCAGCGGCGAGCGAGGGCCGAGCGACGGGGATGCCGCGGGCGGGGCGGCCCGGCGGCTCCCGCCGGTTCCGGGCTTCGCCGTGTGGCACGGTGAGGGCCCCTCTCCCCGGCAGCAGGGCAAGGCGCTGCGCAAGAGCCTGCCGCGCTCGGCCCATGCCGAGCCGCCGAGGGACGCCGGGCGGCCGGATCCGGTGGCGGCGGTCGAGCGGTCCAACGCCGGGCGGCTGCCGGAGCTCACCCCGATCCGGGTGGGGCGGATGGCCGCGAACCCCTTCTCCTTTCTGCGCGGGGCCGCCGGGCTGATGGCGCACGACCTCACGACCACGCCGGTGACCGGTATAGGGGCCCAGCTGTGTGGCGATGCCCACGCCGCCAACTTCGGGATCTACGGGGATGCGCGCGGTGGCCTGATCATCGATCTCAACGACTTCGACGAGACCGTCCACGGTCCGTGGGAGTGGGATGTGAAGCGGCTCGCGGTCTCGCTGGTGCTGGCCGGCCGGGAGGCGGGCGCCGACGAGGACACCTGCCGGGCGGCCGCCCAGGACGCGGTGGGCGCCTATCGGCGCACGGTGCGGCTGCTGGCCAAGCTCCCGGCGACGGAGGCGTGGAACGCGATCGCGGACGAGGAGCTGGTCTCCCACACGGATGCCAAGGACCTGGTGGGCACGTTGGAGCGGATCTCCGAGAAGGCCCGGCGGAACACCAGCGCGCGGTACGCCGCCCGGGCCACCGAGCCCGTGCCGGGCGAGGAGGGCTCCTCCGGCCGGCCGGCGGCCCGGCGCTTCGTGGACGCGCCGCCGGTGCTGCGGAGGGTGCCGGACGCGGAGGCGGCTGCGGTGGCCTCGTCGCTCGCCGGATATCTGGGCACGCTGCCGGAGGACCGGCTGCCGCTGCTCTCGCGGTACGAGGTGCACGATGTGGCGTTCCGGGTGGTCGGCACGGGCAGCGTGGGCACCCGCTCCTATGTGGTGCTGCTGCTCGACCACCGGGGCGAGCCGCTGGTGCTCCAGGTGAAGGAGGCGCGCCCCTCCGCGCTGCTGCCGCATCTGGCGAAGGCCGGTTTCGAGGTGCCGGATGTCACACACGAGGGGCGGCGGGTGGTGCTCGGCCAGAAGCGGATGCAGGTGGTCAGCGACATCCTGCTGGGGTGGACCACGGTGCGGGGGCGGCATTACCAGGTGCGGCAGTTCCGCAACCGCAAGGGAAGCGTGGACCCGGCGGCCCTGGCCGCGGACCAGATGGACGACTACGGGCGGATGACCGGGGCCCTGCTGGCCCGGGCGCACTCCCACAGCGCGGACCCCCGGATGCTGGCCGGTTACTGCGGCAAGGGGGAGGAGCTGGACGAGGCGGTGGCCGCCTTCGCGGTGGCGTACGCGGATCGCACGGAAGCGGATCACTCCGCGCTGGTCATGGCGGTGCGCAATGGACGGATAGCGGCCGAGATGGGGGTGTGAGGCGCGGGCGGGGGTATGACCTCCGTCGCCGATCACCGCCGGACGTAGTCTGAGCGGGTGACGAATCCGGAAGCGCAGCAGCAGGCACGGCAGTCGATGTCGGACGCGGAGCCCCAGGCGGAGTCGCACGACCGGTCGCAGGAGGAGACTCAGGCCGCCGAGCGGCTGGAGCGGGCGGTGCGCGCGGCCGAGCAGGCGCTGATCGAGTTCGAGATAGCGGTGGAGACCTTCCGGGTGGAGGTGGAGAACTTCTCCCGGCTGCACCACCAGCGGCTCGGGCCGATGTACTCGCGCCTCGACGAGTTGGACGCGCTGATCGCCGAGGCGCTCGCGGCCCGCACTGGCGATCCGGAGGACCTCCGCAAGGCCCGTGAGGCGCGGGGGCTGGTGCAGCCGATGCCGGGCGTGGAGGAGCTGTTCCACGGCTGGATCGACTCGGAGGGGCTCTCGCCGGAGGCGGCCGCGATGCTCACCGAGCGGCCCGTGCAGCCGCCGCCGCGGGTGCGGCCGAGCGAGGAGGCCCGCCGGATCTACCGGGAGCTGGCCCGTAAGGCCCATCCGGATCTGGCCGAGGAGGAGGCCGAACGGGAGCGGCGCGGTGCCTTCATCGTGCGGGTCAACGCGGCGTACGCGGCCGGGGACGAGGAGGCGCTGCGGGCGCTGGCCGAGGAGTGGGAGGCCGGTCCGCCGCCGCCGGAGCGGCGGGCGAGCCGCAGCGAGGAGCTGTACGCCCGGCTGGAGTGGCTGGCCGAGCGCAAGGAGATGCTGGCCGCGGTCGCCGCGGAGCTGGAGTCGAGCGCGATCGGCGCGATGATCAAGATGGCGCCCGAGGACCCCGATGGGCTGCTGGACGAGATCGCCGAGCAGCTGCTGGCCCAGGTCTCGGAGAAGGAGGCCCGGCTCGCGGAGCTGGTGCGGTAGTAGGTTTGCCGCACTGACGATGTCGTGTGAGAGGTGTGTCCGATGCATTTTGCCCAGCTTCCCCAGGTGGAGGCGGCGGCGGTACCGGCCGATGGCCTTCTGCTGGACGTCCGGGAGGACGACGAGTGGGCGGCCGGGCATGTCGAGGGCGCGCTGCACGTCCCGATGGGTCAGGTCGTGGCGCGGTTCGACGAGCTGACCGCGGCGGCCGGCGAGGGGCGCCGGGTGCATGTGATGTGCCGGGTCGGCGGCCGCTCCGCCCAGGTGACGCAGTATCTGGTCGCGCAAGGGCTGGACGCGGTGAACGTGGACGGCGGGATGCTCGCCTGGGACGCGGCAGGCCGGCCGATGGTGAGCGGCCCCGACGGCACCGCCGAAGGGGCCTTTGTGCTCTAGAAGTTTCCCTACTGATCTTCCCTGCTGATCTTCCCTGCTGATCGGCGGGGCGTGCCTATCAGACCAGGGGGATGGCGATCAGCCGAGGGGGTGGGCGGCGAGGAGTTCGCCCAGCGCCTCCTCATGGGCGGCGGCGGATCCCAGCGACAGCTCCAGCTGCTTGCCCCAGGCGTGATAGCGGTGCAGGGGGTAGTCGGTGACCGCGCCGAAGCCGCCGTGCAGATGCTGGGCGGTCTGGACGACGCGGCGCACGCCCTCGGCGGCCCAGATCTTGGCCACGGCGACATCTCCCGCGATGGGCAGCGCCCCGCTCACCGTGGGCCGCTCCTCGTCCAGGGACAGCCGCCAGGCCGCCTGCCACAGCGTGGCCTCCATGGCCCGTAGATCGATATAGCGGTCGGCGGTCTGCACGGCGACCGACTGGAAGGTGGCGAGCGGGAAGCCGAACTGCTCGCGCTCGCTCACATACGAGCTGGTGAGGTCCAGCACCGCCGACCCGAGGCCCAGCGCGAGGGCGCAGGTGCCGGTGGTGAGGAGGTCGCGCAGCCACTCCCAGGCGCCGTCCGCGGTCAGCACCTCGCGGTCGGCGAGCCGCACCCCGTCCAGCCGGATCTCGGCCTGCCGCTCACCGCTGGTGGAGATCTGCTCCTCGAGGGCGACGCCCTCATGGTCGCGGGGGACCAGGGCGAGGACCGTACCGCCCTCCCCGGTGTGGGCCGGGATCAGCACGCGATCGGCGCCATGGGCCCAGGGGACCGCGGTCTGGACGCCGTCCAGTACCCAGCCCTCGCCGTTCCGCCGTGCCTGGACGGCGAGTTCGGCCGGGCCATGGCCGGTGCGGCCGCTGGAGGCCACGGTGAGGACCAGCTCACCGCAGGCTGCCCGGGGCAGCACATCGGCACACAGCTCGTCCCCGCCGTAGCGCTGCACGGCCAGTGCGGCGGCGCTGGACTCCAGCAGCGGCACCCGGGCCAGCACCCGGCCGCACTCCCGCAGCACCAGGCAGAGGGCGAGCGGGTCCAGGCCCGAGCCGCCGTACCGGGGGCCGAGGGTCAGGCCCAGCAGATCGCCCTCGGCGAGCTTCCGCCACACCGCGCGGTCGAAGTCGTCGGCGACGGCGCCCGCGGTCAGCGCGGGGCTGGGCACGCTGTCCGGCGTGACGGAGGAGAAGACGGCCTTCGCCGCCTCGACGGCCGCCTGCTGCTCCTCGGTGAAGGTGAAGTCCACTGTCCGTACCTCCCGCGCCGCGGCTATATCTGACGACCCGTCAAGATAGAACAGGTTCTACAAGAAGGGAACGCCGGTGCCGCGCCCGGGGGCCCGTCAGCGGTCGAAGTCCAGCTCCACCCGCTCGCCCACCGGGTGGGACTGACAGGCCAGCACATAGCCCGCCGCCACCTCGTCCGGCTCCAGCGCGAAGTTCCGGTCCATTCGCACCTCGCCAGAGACCAGGAAGGCCCGGCAGGTGCCGCAGACCCCGCCCTTGCACGCGTACGGCGCGTCGGACCGGTTGCGCAGCACGGTCTCCAGCAGCGGCTCCCCGTCCTGGACCGGCCAGGTGCCCGAACGTCCGTCCAGGGTCGCCGTGACCGAGCTGTGCGAGGAGGCCAGGGCCGGGCCCGGTATGGGGACGCCCTCGGAGGGGGCCGCGTCCACATGGAAGATCTCCTGATGGACCCGGCCACGGGAGACCCCGAGGCCGCGCAGCGCCCGCTCGGCGGCGCGCACCAGACCGTAGGGCCCGCACAGGAACCAGCCGTCCACCGAGGCGACCGGCAGCAGCGCCGGCAGCAGCCCGGTCAGCCGCTCCTCGTCGAGCCGCCCGGAGACCAGCCCGGCCTGCTGCTCCTCCCGGGAGAGCGCGCACACCAGCTGGAACCGGTCGGGCCAGCGGTCCTTGAGGTCGGCGACCTCCTCCAGGAACATCGTCGAGGCCGCGGTGCGGTCGCTGCGGATCAGGCAGAAGCGCGCCTCGGGCTGCCGGCTGAGCAGTGTGGCGGCGATGGACAGCACGGGGGTGATACCGCTGCCGCCGACGACCGCCGCGAAGTGGCCGGGGCGGGGCTCCAGGACGAAACGGCCGGCCGGGGCCATCACCTCCATGACCTCGCCGACCGCCAGCTCCTTGAGGGCATAGGTCGAGAACTCACCGCCCTCGACCAGCCGCACCCCGATCCGCAGGAACTCCGGGCCCTCCGCGCCCGGGGCCGGGGTGCAGATCGAGTACGTCCGGCGGATCTCCGCGCCGTCGGCGAACCGGCGCACCGCGATGTGCTGCCCCGCCGCGAAGCTGAACGTCTCCCGCAGCGCGGGCGGCACCAGGAGGGTGACCGCCACCGCGTCATCGGTGAGCCGGTCGACCGCCGCCACCCGCAGCGGGTGGAACGCGCCGTGGCGGGGCGTGACCCGCTGCACCGCCTCCGCGGCCATCACAACTCCTTGAAGTGGTCGAACGTTTCGCCGCAGGCCGCGCAGCGGCGCAGTGCCTTGCAGGCGGTGGAGGAGAAGCGGCTGAGCAGCTCGGTCTCGGTCGAGCCGCAGTGCGGACAGCGCACCGCCAGGGCCACCGGAACGGGACCGCCCGCCGTCGCGTCGAGCGGCGCGGGCGGCGCTATGCCGGACTCCGCCAGCTTGCGGCGACCCTCAGCGCTGATCGCGTCCGTCGTCCAGGGCGGGGAGAGGACCGTACGCACGGCGACCTCGGGGACGCCATGGTCATGGAGCACCCGCTCGATATCGGTGGCCATCGACTCCAGCGCCGGGCAGCCGGTGTAGGTGGGGGTCAGCTCGACCTCGACCCGGCCCGGCCCCAGCAGCCGCAGCCCGCGCATCACCCCCAGCTCGGCCAGGGAGACCATCGGCAGTTCCGGGTCCGGCACGGATCCGGCCAGCAGCAACAGCTCCTCCTCCAGCGGGGTGAGGGTGGTGCCGGACGCCGGAGGCGTGGGCGCCGCGGAGGGCCTGGGCGTCACCATGCCGCCCCCGGGTGGCTGCGGTGCAGATGCTGCATCTCGGCGAGCATCCGGCCGAACGGCTCGGTGTGGATGCCCTGACGCCCCGCGCCGGCCGCCCAGCCGCCGCGCCGCGGCCCCTCGGGCACCGCGAGGGTGGCGCGCTCCAGGACCGAGGTGATCCGGGTCAGCCAGGCGTCGTGCAGGGTGGTCCACTCCACCTCGCACCCCTCGACCGGCTCGAAGAGCTCACCGGTGAACCGCCAGAGCACGTCCAGCCCGCGCCGCATCCGCTCATGGCTCTCGTCCGTGCCGTCGCCGAGCCGCAGGGTCCAGTGCTCGGCATGGTCGCGGTGGTAGGCCACCTCTTTGACCGCCTTGGCGGCGAGCGGGGCGAAGGGGCCGGTGCCACGCGCCAGCCGCTCGTACAGCAGCTCCTGGTAGGTGGAGAAGTAGAGCTGACGGGCGATGGTCTGGGCGAAGTCCCCGTTGGGCTGCTCGACCAGCTGGACGTTGCGGAACGCCCGCTCCTCACGCAGATACGCCAGCTCGTCCTCGTCGCCGGCGAGGGAGAGCAGCACCCGGGCCTGGCCGAGCAGGTCGAGGGCGATATTGGCGAGCGCGACCTCCTCCTCCAGCACCGGCGCCTGCCCGGCCCACTCCCCCAGCCGGTGGGAGAGCACCAGCGCGTCGTCGCCCAGGGCGAGGGCCGCGGTCATAGGTGCCGCACCCCCTCCGGGATCGCGTAGAAGGTGGGGTGGCGGTAGGGCTTGTCGGCGGACGGCTCGAAGAACGGATCCCGCTCGTCCGGGGAGGAGGCGGTGATCTCGGCGGACGGCACCACCCAGATCGAGACGCCCTCGGAGCGGCGGGTGTACAGATCCCGTGCGTTCCGCAGAGCCATTTCCGCGTCCGGGGCGTGGAGGGAACCGGCGTGGGTGTGCGACAGTCCGCGCCTGCTGCGGACGAACACCTCCCACAGCGGCCACTCGGCGCTCGGGCTGCCGCTCATGCCTGTGCCTCCCCGTGCTTGGCCGCGTACGCCGCGGCTGCCTCGCGCACCCAGGCGCCTTCCTCATGGGCCCGGCGCCGCTGGGTGATCCGCTGTGCGTTGCACGGCCCGTTTCCCCGCAGCACCTCGCGGAACTCGTCCCAGTCGATCGGGCCGAAGTCGTAATGCCCCCGCTCCTCGCTCCACCGCAGCTCGGGGTCGGGGAGGGTGAGGCCGAGGGATTCGGCCTGGGGGACGCAGATGTCGACGAAGCGCTGGCGCAGCTCGTCATTGGAGTGGCGCTTGATCTTCCAGGCCATGGACTGGGCGGAGTGGGCCGAGGCGTCGTCCGGCGGGCCGAACATCATCAGCGACGGCCACCACCAGCGGTCCACCGCGTCCTGCGCCATGGCGTGCTGGGCCTCGGTGCCCCGGCTCAGGGCCAGCAGCAGCTCGTATCCCTGGCGCTGGTGGAAGGACTCCTCCTTGCAGATGCGGACCATCGCCCGTGCGTAGGGCCCGTAGGAGCAGCGGCACAGCGGAACCTGGTTGGTGATCGCGGCGCCGTCCACCAGCCAGCCGATGGCGCCGACGTCGGCCCAGGTCAGCGTGGGGTAGTTGAAGATCGAGGAGTACTTCTGACGGCCGCTGTGGAGCTTGTCCAGCAGTTCGTCCCGGCTGGTGCCGAGGGTCTCCGCCGCGCTGTAGAGATACAGGCCGTGGCCCGCCTCGTCCTGGACCTTGGCCATCAGGATCGCCTTGCGCCGCAGGGAGGGGGCACGGGTGATCCAGTTCGCCTCCGGCTGCATGCCGATGATCTCGGAGTGGGCGTGCTGCGCCATCTGCCGCACCAGAGTGGCCCGGTACTCATCGGGCATCCAGTCGCGCGGCTCGATGCGCTCGTCCGCGGCCAGGGCGGCGTCGAACACCGCCTCGTACGCTCCCGCGTCCGCCGCCATCGTCGTCATGCGAAGCCCCTCCGCCATTCGTCTCCGCCAACCGGCCAGCCGACCGACCGATCGTTCGGTTCAATGGTGTGCTGAGGAACGTAGGGTGTCAACCCTGTGGATAACGCTGAGGACGCTGTGCCGAGTGGTTCCGCATCGGTACGGTGCCGGGGGCGTGGGGGCCACGGGGCGCGCGGCCGACCGGCGTGCGCGAAGACCTGGACCATCGGGAGCGGGGCGGGGTATGGCGGACACGGAGCCGGAACCGGCCGATGGGGAGCCGACGGGACCGGAGCCGCAGGACGGGGAGCCGACGGGACCGGAACCGAGGGAATCGGAACCGACGGAATCGACGGAATCGGTGCCGGACGGCGACGCGGCGGAACCGCTCACCGCGCTCTCCCTGCCCGCACAGCTGATCATCGCGGTGGCCATCGCGGTCGCCGCCGTCGCCGCCGCGATCCATCTCTCGGCGGCCTTCCTGAACGTCTCACCGCCCAACACCCTGACCAAGCGGCACGGCGCGGCGATAGACGACTACGTCTATCCGGAGTTCGAACGGGTCTGGAAGCTCTTCGCCCCCAACCCGCTTCAGCAGAACATCGCCGTCCAGGCCCGCGCCGAGATCCGCACCCCCGACGGCGGCACCGCGACCACCGGCTGGCGCGACCTCTCGGCCCAGGACGGCGCGGCCATCCACCACAACCCGCTGCCCAGCCACACCCAGCAGAACGAGCTGCGCCGCGGCTGGGAGTTCTACGTCGGCTCGCATGATGTGCGGGAGCGGCCGCAGGGCATGCGCGGCAACCTCTCCGAGCAGTACATCCGCCGGATCGTGATGCTCCGCCTCGGCCGCGAGGAGGACGGCGGCACCGTGGAGCGAATACAGGTGCGCTCCGCGACCACTCCGGTGGCCCCGCCGCCCTGGAGCGACGAGAAGATCGGCACCAGGACGGTCTACCGCACGCTGCCGTGGTGGACCGTGACCTCCGATGACCTCCCGGAGGCGAAGCGCCGGTGACCCCCTCCGCCCGCCTCCAGACCGCCGTGGCCCGTGGCTACACGCGCGTCACCGCGTCCGCGCTCGGCCCCCGGCAGAGCGCCGTCGTGCGCATCGGCTTCTCCTTCACATGGCTGCTCTTCCTGGTGCGCGAATGGCCCAACCGCCGGGAGCTGTACGGGCCGGACGGCCCGTGGAACTGGGACATGGCCGCCCAGCTGATCGACGGCAACCGCGCCTTCACCGCGCTCATGTGGTCCGACAGCACGGTGTGGTTCGAGATCGTCTACGCCCTCGCCATCGTCTCCAGCGCGCTGCTGCTGGTGGGCTGGCGCACCCGCACCATGTCCGTGCTGTTCATGATCGGGGTGCTGTCGCTCCAGAACCGCAGCATCTTCGTGGGGGACGGCGGCGACAATCTCATCCATCTGATGTCGATGTATCTGGTGCTGACCCGGTGCGGGCAGGTGTGGTCCCTGGACGCGCGCCGGGCGGCCCGGCCGGCGGACCGCGAATGGCCGCCGCGCGACACCACCGGAGTCGTGCTGTGGGCCGTCACCGGGACCGCTCTGCTCTGGACGCAGTTGTTCACCGACGCCCGGCTGTTCCTGACCGCCGACGGCCCGCTGCCCGGGCTGGGCTGGGGCACCGTCCTGTGGGGGCTGTGGCTCGTCCAGGCCGGATGGTGGTTCGTCAGGCGTTACGCGCCGGGGGAGCCGCGCACCGTCCTGGACGCGCTCGCCAATGTGGCGCACAACGGCGCCCTGCTGGTGATCATGGCCGAGGTGTGTCTGCTGTACGCCTCGGCCGGCTGGTACAAGGTCCAGGGTTCGCGCTGGCAGGACGGCACCGCCCTCTACTACCCGCTGCATCTGGACTACTTCTCGCCCTGGCCCTGGCTGGCCGACATCATGGCGTCCAGCGGCACCCTGGTGATGGTGCTGACCTACGGCACGGTCATCGTCCAGGTGGCCTTTCCGTTCACCCTGCTCAACCGGCGCGCCAAGAACGCGATGCTCGTCCTGCTGATGATGGAGCACCTCGGCATCGCCGTGATGCTGGGGCTGCCCTTCTTCTCGCTCGCCGTGATCGCCGCGGACTCGGTCTTCCTGCCGACGAACGTCCTGCGCTGGGCCGAGGCGCGGCTGGGCCGGGCCCGGGACCGGCTGGCGGCGCGTGCCGTATGGCTGCCGGGGCAGCGAGCGCGGGAGAGTGACGAGGAAGCCCCCGCAGGCACCCTCGTACGCTGAGGGGATGATCGATGACGAGTCCGCGCGGGCCGTACGGCACTGGCGCGCGACGGCCCCCGACACCGTGCTGCTGGACGGCTTCCACGCGCTGAAGCACGCGCTGCGGTTCGGCGCGGAGGTGCGTGCCGCGGTCACCAGCGACAAGGCGGCCGCCGTGGAACTCGCCGAGGACCTGGCCGACGACCTCACCGAGATGATCGCGGGCCTTCTGGTGGAGGTGGAGGCCGGGACCCTGCGCGAGCTGGTGCCCAGGGTGCACCCCACACGGGTCGCCGCCCTGGCGGTCCGGCGCGACCGCCGGGCGAATCTGGACGAGCTGTCCCGGCGGCCCCGGCAGGCCCCGGTGGTCGTCCTGGACAACCCCCGAAACCTGGGGAACGTCGGGGCCGTGGTCCGGCTCGCCGCCGGGTTCGGGGCCACGGGCGTGGTCACCACCGGCGATATCGACCCCTGGCATCCGAACGCCGTGCGCTCGGGCGCCGGGCTTCACTTCGCCACCGCGGTCGAGCGGCTGCCGGGCGACGCGCTTCCGGAGGGGCCGCTGTACGCCCTGGACCCGGAGGGGGAGGACATCCGGTCCCTGACCATCCCCGATGACGCGCTGCTCGCCTTCGGCTCGGAGCGGCACGGGATCTCGCCGGAGCTGCGCAAGCGGGCCACGAGGCTGGTGGCCCTTCCCATGCGGCCACAGGTGTCCAGCTACAACCTGGCCACCAGCGTGGCCATGGCCCTCTTCCACTGGGGCGGCCCCGCCTAGGCCACGTCCGGGCGGGGCGTGCGCGAGCACGCCCCGCCCACTGGGCCCGTTACTCCGCCGGGCGGCGGACCTCGACCATCCGGAAGCGGCCGGCCACGAACGCCCCGTCGCACAGCGCGGCGTTGGCCGACGGGTTGCCGCCCGTGCCGTGGAAGTCCGAGAAGGCCGCGGTCTGGTTCACATACACCCCGCCGGTCAGATTGAGCGACAGCTGGGCGCACTCCTCCAGACACGCCTCCTCGATCAGCCGCTCCGCCTCCGGCGAGGTGGTGTACGCACCGACCGTCATCGCGCCCTTGTCCCGGGTGGTCCGGCGCAGCAGCGCGACCGCGTCCTCCGTGGAGGCGACGGCGACGGCGAAGGAGACCGGGCCGAAGCACTCGGCCAGATAGGGCGCGTCCGCGTCCGCCCCCTCCCAGAACTTCCGCGCGCCGTCCGCCTTGACCATCAGTGGCGTGCGGACCGTGGCGCCAGGGAAGTCGGGGTGGGTCACCGTGCGGGAGGCCAGGGCGACCGCGCCCAGGCCGGGGGCGGCCTCCAGCCGCTCCTGGACCCGCGGGCCCACGATCGCGCCGAGCAGTGCGCTCGCCCGTGCGTCGTCGCCCAGCAGCCCGTCCACCGCCGCCGCCAGGTCGGTCACCACCTCGTCATAGGTCTTGGGACCGGCGTCGGTGGTGATGCCGTCGCGGGGGATCAGCAGATTCTGCGGGGTGGTGCACATCTGGCCGCTGTAGAGGGACAGGGAGAACGCCAGATTGGCGAGCATGCCCTGGTAGTCGTCGGTGGAGTCGATCAACACCGTGTTGACCCCCGCCTTCTCCGTGAAGACCTGGGCCTGGCGGGCGTGGGTCTCCAGCCAGTCGCCGAAGGCGGTGGACCCCGTGTAGTCGATGACGCGGATCTCGGGGCGGACGGCGAGGACCTTGGCGATCCCCTCGTCCGGCCGCTCGGCGGCCAGCGCCACCAGATCGGGGCTGAACCCCGCCTCCTTCAGCACCTCGCGCGCCACCTGGACCGTCAGCGCCAGCGGCAGCACGGCCTGGGGGTGCGGCTTGACCAGCACCGGATTGCCGGTGGCGAGCGAGGCGAAGAGCCCCGGATAGCCGTTCCACGTCGGGAAGGTGTTGCAGCCGATCAGCAGGGCGATACCGCGCGGGACGGCCGTGAATGTCTTGCGCAGGCGCAGCGGGTCGCGCTTGCCCTGCGGCTTGGACCAGTCCGCGGCGCCCGGAGTGCGGGTCTGCTCGGCGAACGCGTACGCGACCGCCTCCAGGCCGCGGTCCTGGGCGTGGGGGCCGCCGGCCTGGAACGCCATCATGTACGCCTGTCCGCTGGTGTGCATGACGGCCTGGGCGAACTCATGCGACCTGGCGCCGATCCGGGCCAGGATCTCCAGGCACACCATGGCCCGCGTCTCGGGACCGGCATCCCGCCAGGCGGGCATCCCCGCCCGCATCGCCGGGAGGAGCACCTCGATGTCCGGACGCGGATACTCCATGCCCATCTCCGCTCCGAACGGAGAGACCTCGGAGCCCGTCCAGCCGTCGGTGCCCGGCTGGTCCAGCTCGAAGCGCTTGCCGCGCAGCGCCTCGAATGCCGCCTGGCCCTCGGCGACGCTCAGGCTCGGGCGCCCGCCCTGGCCCTCGCCGCCGTAGGCCTTCGGGTGCTCGGGGTGCGGGGACCAATAGGCGCGGGTACGGATCGCCTCCAGGGCCTGGTCGAGGGTGGGGCGGTGCTCTTGCGTCAACTGCGCGGTGGTGAGTGCGGCGGTCACGACTGACCAACTCCTCGTCGAGCTGGGGCTGGGCTGGAATGGGCGACAGGGTTAGAGTAACCGAACGATCGGTCGGGACAAGAGGGCCTGGCGAACCTGTGGACAACTTCGTCGAAAAGGATCTGCGGCATGACTGCGATCGACCGTGGGACCGACCGCGCGGGCCTCGTCGCCGTCGTCGGCACCGGCACGATGGGCCAGGGGATCGCACAGGTGGCGCTGGCCGCGGGCCATCCGGTGCGGCTCTACGACGCCGCGCCCGGCCGGGCCTTCCGGGCCGCCGACGCCATCGCGGACCGGCTCGGCCGGCTGGTCGCCAAGGAGCGCCTCACCGCCGCCGACCGCGACGCCGCCCTCGGCCGGCTCGCCCCCGTCGCCGACCTCGCGGACCTGGCCGAGGCGGAGCTGGTGGTCGAGGCGATCCTGGAGGAACTCGACGCCAAGCAGCAGCTGTTCACCGCACTGGAGTCGGTGGTCTCCGACGGCTGTCTGCTCGCCACCAACACCTCCTCCCTCTCCGTCACCGCCGTCGCGGGCGTCCTGCGCCGCCCCGGCCGCCTCCTCGGTCTGCACTTCTTCAATCCGGCCCCGCTGATGCCGCTGGTCGAGGTGGTGCGCGGCGCCGCCACGGATGAGGCCGCCGCCGACCGTGCCCAGGCCACCGTCGCGGCCTGGGGAAAGACCCCGGTGCGCTGCGCCGACACCCCAGGGTTCATCGTCAACCGGATCGCCCGCCCCTTCTACGCCGAGGCGTTCCGGGCGTACGAGGAGCGCGTAGCCGACCCCGCCACCCTGGACGCCGTGCTGCGCGAGTCCGGCGGCTTCAGAATGGGCCCCTTCGAGCTCACCGACCTGATCGGCCAGGACGTGAACGAGGCCGTCACCCGATCCGTCTGGGAAGCGCTGTTCCACGATCCGAAATTCACCCCGTCCCTCGCCCAGCGGCAGCTCGTCGCCTCCGGGCGGCACGGACGCAAGACGGGCCACGGCTGGTACGACCACGCCGAGGGCGCCGGGCGGCCCGCCCCGCACACCGCGGAGCCGTGCGAGCCGCCCGGCAAGGTCGCCCTCCATGGCGGCCTGGGGCCCGCGCAAGGACTGGTCGGCCTCATCGAGGAGGCGGGCATCCCGGTGACCCGCGAGCCCGCCGGGGCCCATCTCGCTCTGCCCGACGGCACCCGCCTGTCCCTGACCGACGGTACGACCGCCACCGACGACCCCTTCGCCGCGTCGGTCCGCTTCGACCTGGCGCTGGACTACCGCACCGCCACCCGCGTCGCCCTGGCACCGTCCACAGCCGCCCCCGAGGAGTCCCTGCGGTCCGCGGTCGGCCTGTTCCAGGCGCTCGGTAAGGAGGTCAGCGTGGTCCAGGACGTCCCCGGCATGGTCGTGGCCCGCACGGTCGCGATGCTCGTGGACTTCGCCGAGGACGCCGTCGCCCGCGGGGTGGCGAGCCCCGAGGACATCGACACCGCCATGCTGACCGGCGTCAACTACCCGCGCGGGCCGCTGGCCTGGGGGCGCGCGCTCGGCGCCCGCTGGGTGCGCGACACCCTGCGCAACCTCCACCACGCCTGTCCGACCGGCCGCTACGCCCCTTCCCAGGCGCTGATCCGGCGTGCGGCCGCCGATGAGAAGCTGCTCTAATCATGACCATGGCCAAGCGCGACACCTACACGCCCGAATCGCTGCTCGCGGTCGCCGTGGAGGTGTTCAACGAGCGCGGCTACGACGGCACTTCCATGGAGCATCTGTCCCGGGCCGCCGGGATCTCCAAGTCCTCCATCTACCACCATGTGAAGGGCAAGGAGGAGCTGCTCAGGCTGGCCATAAGCCGGGCCCTGGACGGGCTGTTCGGCATCCTCCGGGAACCAGCCGCGCGCGAGGGACGGGCGATCGAGCGGCTGGAGCACGTGGCCCGGCGCACCGCCGAGGTGCTGATGGAGGAGCTGCCCTACGTCACGCTGCTGCTACGCGTCCGGGGCAACACGGACACCGAGCGGTGGGCCATGGAGCGGCGCCGGGAGTTCGACCACCAGGTGGCCGAGCTGCTCAAGCAGGCGGCGGCCGACGGCGACCTGCGGTCCGACGTGGACGCCCGGCTGGCGACCCGGCTGCTCTTCGGCATGATCAACTCCATTGTGGAGTGGTACCGGCCGGGCCGCGGCGGGGCCGCGACCTCCCATGAGGTGGCCGAGGCCGTGATCCGTACGGCCTTCGCGGGCCTGCGCACCCAGACCTGACGCGCGACGCACGCAGGGCGCGACGCCCGCACCCGGTCCTGGAGCGCCACACCCGCGCCCGGCCCTGCTGCCCCCGCTACGGCTCCGAGTCCAGGTCCGTCTCCTCGAAGACCAGCAGCGTCCGGGTGCTCAGCACCTCCGGTATGGCCTGGATCCGGGTGAGGACCAGCTCGCGCAGCGAGCGGTTGTCCTCGGTGTGCACCAGCAGCAGCACATCGAAGTCCCCGCTGACCAGGGCGATGTGAGTGGCCCCGGGGAGCTGCCGGAGCTCTTCGCGCACGGTGCGCCAGGAGTTCTGGACGATCTTCAGCGTGATGTACGCGGACGCGCCCTGCCCGGCCCGCTCCTGGTCCACCCGGGCGGTGAAGCCGCGGATCACTCCGTCGTCGATCAGGCGGTTGATCCGGGCGTAGGCGTTGGCGCGGGAGACGTGCACCTGCTCGGCCACGGAGCGTATCGAGGCGCGGCCGTCCATTTGGAGCAGACGCAGGATGTCGCGGTCGATGGAGTCCAGCGGGCGCGCCGGGGGTTTGCCGTCCGGATTGGCCATCTGTTCGCCCGGCATATCGTCCCGCCTCCCCTTCATGGACGTCCTGTCTTCATCTCAGGGGCTGCAGAACCGTTTGTCCACAGGCTTGGGTCGCCTGTAGCCAAAATGCGTCAACGACCGAACAATCGGTAGGGGAGGGCGATGCCGCCCCGGCACGCCCGCCCTCCCGCCGTACGCCACGCCCAGGAGGTCGCACCATGACGGTCCTTGAGCAGCCCGGTGCCTACCGGCCCACTCCCCCGCCCGGCTGGCAGCCCCGCGTCGACGCCGCGCCGCTGCTGCCCGACGCGGAGCCGTACCGCCTGCTGGGCACCGCCGCTGCCGCCGGCATCTCCTCCGAGCTGCTGACCCGGCTCCACCGCGAGCTGGTGCGCGGCCGCCGGTACAACACGCAGGCCACCGCCCTCACCCGGCAGGGCCGGCTGGCCGTCTACCCCTCCTCCACCGGGCAGGAAGCCTGCCAGGTCGCGGCCGGGCTGGTGCTGGAGGACCGCGACTGGCTCTTCCCCAGCTATCGCGACACCCTGGCCGCCGTGGTCCGCGGGCTCGACCCCGTCGACGCCCTGACCCTGCTGCGCGGCGACTGGCACTCCGGGTACGCCCCCCACACCCACCGCGTCGCCCCGCTGTGCACCCCGCTGGCCACCCAGCTGCCCCATGCCGTCGGCCTCGCCCACGCCGCCCGCCTCAAGGGCGACGATGTGGTGGCCCTCGCCCTGGTCGGCGACGGCGGCACCAGCGAGGGCGACTTCCACGAGGCCCTCAACTTCGCGGCCGTCTGGCACGCCCCGGTCGTCTTCCTCGTCCAGAACAACGGCTTCGCGATCTCCGTCCCGCTCGCCAAGCAGACCGCCGCTCCCTCCCTCGCCCACAAGGCGGTCGGATACGGGATGCCCGGCCGGCTCGTCGACGGCAATGACGCGGCCGCCGTCCACGAGGTCCTGGCGGAGGCGGTGCGCCGGGCCCGCGGTGGAGGCGGCCCCACCCTGGTCGAGGCGGTCACCTACCGCATCGAGGCGCACACCAACGCCGACGACGCCACCCGCTACCGCCCCGACTCCGAGGTCGAGGCATGGCGCGCCCACGACCCGATAGCGCTCCTGGAGGAGGCCATGCGGGACCGCCATCTGCTGGACGACGAGGGGGCCCGGGCCGCGCGGGAGTCCGCGGAGCGGCTCGCCGCCGATCTGCGGACGCGGATGCACCAGGACCCGGTCCTCGACCCCATGGCGCTCTTCGAGCACGTCTACGCCGACCGGACCAGCCAGCTGCGCGAGCAGGCGGCCCAGCTGCGCGCCGAGCTCGACGCCGAGGCCGCGGACGCCGGGAAGGGGGAGCGATGACCACCGCCGTCGGGGTCGACACCGCCCGTAAGCCCGCCACCATGGCCCAGGCCCTCGGCCGCGCGCTGCGCGACGCCATGGCCGCCGACCCGTCCGTCCATGTCCTCGGTGAGGACGTGGGCACCCTGGGCGGCGTCTTCCGCATCACCGACGGGCTCGCCGAGGAGTTCGGCGACGACCGCTGCACGGACACGCCGCTGGCCGAGGCGGGGATCCTCGGCACCGCGGTGGGCATGGCGATGTACGGGCTGCGGCCGGTGGTCGAGATGCAGTTCGACGCCTTCGCCTACCCGTCCTTCGAGCAGCTCATCAGCCATGTCTCGCGGATGCGCAACCGCACCCGGGGTGCGATGCCCATGCCCATCACCGTGCGGGTCCCCTACGGGGGCGGCATCGGCGGTGTCGAGCACCACAGCGACTCCTCCGAGATCTACTACATGGCCACCCCCGGCCTCCATGTCGTCGCCCCCGCGACCGTCGCCGACGCCTATGGACTGCTGCGCGCCGCCATCGCCTCCGACGACCCCGTGATCTTCCTGGAGCCCAAGCGGCTGTACTGGTCCAAGGCCGACTGGTCGGCCGACGCCCCCGAGCAGGTGCCGCCCATCGGACGCGCGGTGGTGCGCGTGCCCGGCAGCGGCGGCCGGCGCAGCGCCACCTTGATCTCCTACGGCCCCTCCGTGCCGGTGTGCCTCGAAGCCGCCGAGGCGGCCCGGGCCGAGGGCTGGGATCTGGAGGTCGTCGATCTGCGCTCGCTCGTCCCCTTCGACGACGAGACGGTGTGCGCCTCCGTGCGCCGCACCGGCCGCGCGGTCGTCGTCCACGAGTCCACGGGCTTCGGCGGGCCCGGTGGGGAGATCGCCGCCCGGGTCACCGAGCGCTGCTTCCACCATCTGGAGGCGCCCGTGCTGCGGGTCGCCGGGTTCGACATCCCCTACCCGCCGCCCATGCTGGAGCGGCACCATCTCCCCGGGGTGGACCGGGTGCTGGACGCGGTCGCCCGGCTGCAGTGGGAGTCGGAGTGGACCGAGGGGAGCGCGGTCTGATGGCTGTCGTAAGGGAGTTCACCCTGCCCGATCTGGGCGAGGGGCTGACCGGCGCCGAGATCGTGCGCTGGCTGGTCCAGGTCGGCGATGTGGTCGCGGTCGACCAGCCGGTGGTCGAGGTCGAGACGGCCAAGGCGATGGTGGATGTGCCGTGCCCCTACGGCGGTGTGGTGACGGCCCGTTACGGCGAGGAGGGCGCGGAGGTGCCGGTCGGCGCGCCGCTGATCACGGTCGCCGTGCCCGAGGGCTCGGACGTCGGGTCCGGTCCGCCGGTCACCGAGAGCGCGATCGACGGCGCGTCGGGCAATGTGCTGGTCGGCTATGGCACGGCCGGTCCCGCCGCGCGGCGCCGTCGCGTTCGGCCCTCCCCCGGGGCGCCGCGCGAGATGTCCACGGCCCCTGGCGGACCGCTGCCCGAGACGGCGGCGGCCCCCGCCCCGCCCGTGCGCGAGACGGTGACGGCTCCCGCCAGGCCGGTGGGCGAGACGGTGGCGGCCCCCGCCAGGCCGGTGGGCGAGACGGTGGCGGCCCCCGCCGGGCCCCTTCCGGTGATCTCGCCCCTGGTGCGGCGGCTGGCCCGGGAGCACGATGTCGATCTGCGGCAG
>NZ_JAAAYH010000530.1:0-5263 GCF_018035285.1 Streptomyces sp. MK37H
TGGTCGCGACATCGACGAGGGTGGGGACACATGGGCAGGGTGGGGAGTCCGGCGCGCGGTCATGCCCGGCGCACGGGAACGGTGGCGGTCGCCGCGGCGGCCGCCGCACTGTGTCTGACGGCACCGGCGGAGGCCCGGCCCGCCACCGCGGACGATCCGTCCTACTCCGCCACCACCTCGGTGGGGGTGCACAATGCCTACGAGAAGGCCAAGTACCCCTACTTCGCCGACGCGCTGGACTCCGGAGCCTCGCTCCTGGAACTCGATGTGTGGACCAACGCCTTCGGCGCCGGCTGGCGGGTCTCGCACTCCAACCCGCTCGGCAACGACAACGACTGCGAGAACGCGGCGGGCCCGGGCGAGCTGCGCACCAAGCCCCGCGACCAGAGCCTGGCCGGCTGCCTCGCCGACATGCGGGCCTGGCACCAGGCCCATCCGGGGCACCGTCCCATCCTTGTCAAGGTGGAGATGAAGGACGGCTTCAACGGCAAGAAGGGCCGCGGCCCGGCCGACCTCGACGCCCTCCTCGGCGCCACCCTGGGCGACGCGGTGCTGCGCCCGGCGGATGTGGTGGGCGGCCATGCCACCCTCGACGAGGCGGTACAGGCGGGCGGCTGGCCGTCCCGCTCGGCGCTCGCGGGCAAGTTCATCGTCGAGCTGATACCGGGCACGGTCGAGGAGAACAACCCCCTCGACACGCTGTGGACCGACCGCGAGTACGCCACCCATCTGCGGGACCTGTCCGCCGCCGGGAAGCTCGGTCAGGCCGCAGCCTTCCCCGCCGTCCACGGCGCCGCCTCGGGCGACCCGCGCACCCGCTACACCGACGCCACCCTCCGGCCGTGGTTCGTGCTCTTCGACGGGGACGCGTCCACGTATGTCACCAGTGGTATCGACACCGCCTGGTACGACGACCGCCACTACCTGCTGATCATGACGGACGCCCACAATGTGGCGCCCCCGATCGACGGCACCAACCCCACCGAGGCCCAGGCACGGGACCGGGTGTCCGAACTCGCCGGGCGACACGCCAGTTTCGCGACCGCCGACTGGTATCCGCTGCCGTCCGTGCTGTCCACCGTCGTGCCCCGTGGCTGAGCCGGGGTCAGCCGGCCCGGTCCCCGGAGCCGGCGTCGGGGTCCTCGAGCCGGAATCCGACCTTCAGACCCACCTGGTAGTGCGCGATCCGGCCGTTCTCGATATGCCCGCGCACTTGGCCGACCTCGAACCAGTCAAGATTCCGGAGCGTCTTCGAGGCGCGGCCGATGGCGCAGCGGATCGCGTCGTCGACGCTCTCGGAGGACGAGCCGACGATCTCGGTCACCCGGTAGATGTGGGCCATCGCAGTCTCCCCGGTCCGTGGGGTGGTCCGTTCGCTTCTCCCACGGTGCCTCACCGCGCCGGGCTCCGCGAGCCGGGCGGGCGGCCCTTACGGCACCACGGTGACCGGCCAGCGCCCGGCCTTGACCAGCCGTACGGCCACCGAGCCGATGAAACGGTGCCCGGCCTGCTCGGACGCGCCCACCACCACGGCGTCGGCCTTCAGCTCATCGGCCGCCTGGGCCAGTCCGTTGTACGGATCGCCCCGGAAGGTGTGGAACTCCCAGCGCACCTCGAAGACCCCGCGCAGCCGCTCGGTGGCCTCCCGCATCTCCCGCATCAGCTCCTCGGCCACCTCACCTGTGGTGTCGGCCACCGAGGCACCGAGCGCCGCCCCCGCGGCCAGCACCGGCTGGATGTAGACCACGACCAGCAGCGCCTTCTGGCGCCTGGCCAGCCCGGCGGCGTAGGCCGTGGCGCGCCAGGAGGATTCGGAACCGTCCAGTCCGGCCACGATGACCTTCGGTCCGTCGGTTCCCCGTTCAAAAGACGGAGGGAGTTTGTCCACCACATCTGCGAGGCTAGCGCCAGGGACGGTCCGGTGATCACCCGGCCCGTCAAGCGGTGCTCGCGCACCGCGACCGCGTCATGACCGCCACCGTACGACAGGAGAGACAATGGGCGGCACCCACGGGGGCGAACTCCTCGCCATCAGCGACCTTCATGTGGCCTATCCGGAGAACCGGGCGATCGTGGAGCGGCTGCGGCCCGGCTCCGACGACGACTGGCTGATCGTCGCGGGGGACGTCGGCGAGGTCTTCTCCGAGATCGAGGAGGTCCTCGGCCTGCTGAGCGAGCGCTTCGCCAAAGTCATCTGGTCCCCCGGGAACCACGAGCTGTGGACCCATCCCAAGGACCCATTGGAAGTCAGGGGGGTGGCGCGCTACGAGGCGCTGGTGGAGATGTGCCGGGCGAAGGGCATCGTCACGCCCGAGGACCCCTACCCGCTCTGGGAAGGCATCGGCGGGCCGCTGGTCATCGCCCCGCTGTTCCTGCTCTACGACTACACCTTCCGCCTCGACGGCCTGGCCACCAAGGAGGCCGCGCTGGCCCACGCCCACGAGGCGGGGGTGGTCTGCACCGACGAGCACTTCCTGCACCCCGACCCCTACCCCACCCGCGACGCGTGGTGCCGGGCCCGGGTCGCCGAGACCGAGGCGCGGCTGGCGGCCGTCGACCCGGGGCTGCGGACCGTGCTCATCAACCACTGGCCGATGACCCGACTGCCCACCCGGGTGCTGCGCTACCCCGACTTCGCGCTGTGGTGCGGCACCGAGCTGACCGCCGACTGGCATGTGCGGTTCCGGGCCGAGACGGTCGTCTACGGCCATCTGCACATCCCCCGGACGACGGTGGAGGACGGGGTGAAGTTCCAGGAGGTCTCGGTCGGCTACCCCCGGGAGTGGAAGGCCCACGGCCGGCTGCCCGAGGACCCGCTGCGCCGGATCCTCCCGGTGCCGGTGCCGTAGGGGCCGCGCGGTGACCGATGGGCTCGGGGGGTCCGGTGGCTCAGGGCCCCGTGACGGGCGGGGCGTCCTGAGGGGCAGGTCCTCGTGACGGGCGGGGTGTCTTGACGGGCAGGGTGTCTTGACGGGCCCGGAGGCCGGCGCCGTACGGTCTCGGCCGTGAACCCTGTCGAGGCGTTCCTCCCCGAGACCTACACCGCCGGTGTCCCGTACGCCCTGTTCGGCGAATTGCGGGCCACCCGCCCCGTCTGCCGGATCGACGAGCCCGCGGTCGGGGCCTGGCCGGCCGGCCCCGGCTTCTGGGCGGTGTTCCGGCACGCCGACGTCAAACACGTCCTGCGCACCCCCGAGGTCTTCTCCTCCCACCTCGGGGCCACCCAGATCCGCGACCCCGACACGCCCGCCGATCTGGAGTTCGTGCGGGCGATGATGCTCAACCAGGACCCGCCCGACCACTCCCGCAGCCGCCGCATCGTCGCCGCGGCCTTCACCCCGCGCGCCGTACGGGAGCTGGAGGCGGTCATCGAGGAGCGCGCGGCGGCGCTCGTGGACTCCGTGGCCGGACGCGGCGAGGCCGACTTCGTGGAGCTCGCCGCCGATCTGCCGGTCTGGACCCTCGCTCAGGTGATGGGCGTCCCCGAGGGTGACCGGCGGCTGCTGTTCGACTGGGCCGGCAGGGTCATCGGCTACCAGGACGCCGACTACGCCGGGTTGTCCACCGCGGCCCGCGAGGAGCTGAGCCCCATCGGGCGTGCCGCTCTCGCCCACCGGCCGGCCTCGGCGCCGCGCCGCCCCGACGGCCGGCCGATGAACCCGCGCTCCCGCGAGGCCCTGGCCGATATGTTCGCCTACGCCCACGCACTCGCCGAGCGGCCCCGGCCGGGCAGTGTGATGGCGCGGATGCGGGAGGGCGGGCTGAGCCGGGACGAGTTCGAGAACATGTTCTTCCTCTTCGCCGTGGCGGGCAACGAGACGCTGCGCAACGGCATCCCCGGCGGGCTGCTCACCCTGCTCGACCACCCCGAGAGCCTGCGGCTGCTGCTCGACCGGCCCGAGCTGACCGGCTCCGCGGTGGAGGAGATGCTGCGCTACTGGCCGCCCGTCATCGACTTCCGGCGCACCGCCACCCGCGATGTGGAGCTGGGCGGACAGCTCATCCGGCGCGGTGAGAAGGTCGTCGTCTTCCACGCCTCGGCCAACCGCGACGAGACGGTCTTCACCGACCCCGACCGGTTCGACATCACCCGCGCCCCCAACGACCATCTGAGCTTCGGCTTCGGACCGCATGTCTGCCTGGGCGCGCATCTGGCCCGGGTCCAGATGCGGGCCATGCTGCGCGCCGCCCTGGACCGGCTGCCGGGGCTGCGCCGGGCGGGTGAGCCGGTGCGGCTCACCTCCAACTTCCAGAACGGGCTCAAGACTCTCCCCGTGCGCTGGGGAACAGATCGGTGAAGGCCGTGGTCGAGTCGCCGACCGACCGTCCGAAGGGCTCGTCGAAGTCCCACACCAGGAAGAGCAGGAAGACGATGAGCGCGGTGAACATCACCGCGAGCATCAGCTCCCGGGGCGAGCGGCGGATCTGCAGGGTGAAGACCAGCCCGATCACCAGCGCCGCGCCCAGCACCAGGCCGAACCAGACCAGCGGGGGCATCGTGGGCCCCGCACTCTGCTGCCGGGCGCCGCGCGCGTCGTCCACGGCGGCCACCTGATCCACCATCGGCTGATACGCCTGCGACTGGAGGTCGCTGTGCGGGGCCGCGTGGGTGACATCGCGGCGCAGGGTGGTCAGCAGCTCGGTGCCGCGGTCGGTGAGCTCGCCCTTGTCGATCATCACCTTCCACTCGGTGTGCACCACATGGTCGACATACGCGTCCACGTCGTCGCGGATGCGATCGCGCACCGGGCCGGGGTAGACACTCGCCCGCTCGGCCACCTCGTGCAGCGCCTGCGCCTCCGTACGCACCCCGTCCTGCGCGGCGGAGCGCGCCTCCCAGACACCGGCGATGGCCAGGCCCAGCACGATCGCGTAGACCACGCCGATCATCATGATCATGTAGTCGAGGACATCGGGGGTCTCGTCCGGATCGTCCTCCTCCCCGAGTCTGCGGGAGTTGAGGACCGCCCCGGTCACCACGACCGCGCAGGTCCCGGCCATCACCAGGGTCATAATCAGCCATTCGGGCATGGATGAACCTCCCAAGCGGTTCGCGGTGGGCCGTCAGCCGCGCCGCCCGCCGCGCGCGCCGGAGCGCGAACGCGGACGGAGAGCGGCGGCCGCGAGGACCGCGGGCGCGGTGAGCAGCAGAGTGAAGGTGACCAAGGAGGTCCCGTTGTCGGGCTTCTCGCGCGCGGGCTTCTCATACGCGTGCATCTCGACGGCACGGGTCCTGGTCGGTGCGGGAGCCGGCGCGGGGGGT